>JANQJT010000162.1 GCA_028281485.1 Phycisphaeraceae bacterium | reverse complement strand
GGTCACCACGGCCCACTTCGATCCGTCCGTCGCCACCGCGCTGGCCACCGAACAGGTGCTTGAGTTGCAGGACATCGTCCGCCGCGTACCCGTGGCGCCGGCGGTGATCCACTACGCCCTGGGCCTGGTCCGCGCCACGCGCGTCGATCAACAGGACGTGCCCGAGTTTGTCAGGGAGTGGGTCAGCTGGGGGGCCGGCCCGCGCGCCGTGCAGTACCTGCTGCTGGGCGGCAAGGCCCGCGCCGCGCTGCACGGCAGGCCCTGCGTGTCCACCGAGGACATCCGTGCCGTCGCCCACCCCGTCCTCCGCCACCGCGTCATCACCAACTTCAACGCCGAGTCCGAGGGCATCAGCTCCGACAAGGTGATCGATCGACTGCTGGAGACCGTCCGCGAAGACGACAACGCGGTCACGCCCGAGGTGGCCCGCGCGTTTGCCGCCGAGTAAACGTTCCCGCCGACCCCGCTCCGCCACAAGAGGTTCTCCATGCCCGACACCGGCAGACACTATCTCGACCCCAAAACGCTGAACAAGATCACGCGGCTGGACATGCGCGCACGCCTCGTCGTCGAGGGCTTCATCTCCGGCCTGCATCAGTCGCCCTACAACGGCTTCGCGATCGAGTTCGCCCAGCACCGGCCCTACGTGCCCGGCGACGAGATCAAGCACATCGACTGGAAGGTCTGGTCCAAGACAGACCGCTACTACATCAAGGAATACGAGGAAGACACGAATCTCAAGTGCACGTTCCTGCTGGACTGCAGCAAGTCGATGCGCTACGGCGAACACGATCGCCAGGCTTTGAGCAAGTTCGACTACGGCGCCACCCTCTGCGCCTGTCTGGCCTACCTGTTGCAGAAACAACAGGACGCCGCGGGGCTGATCACGTTCGACAACGACGTGCGGCTCAACCTGCCGGCCAGCGCCCACCCGTCGCACATGAAGCTGCTGGTGCACGAGCTGGAACAGACCGCCTGCGACGACCGCACCGACATCGACACCGCCTTTACCTCGCTGCCCGAGCAGATCAGCCGGCGCGGCCTGGTGGCGCTGGTCAGCGACCTGTTCGTCGACATCGACGCGCTGACCGACGCGCTGCGTCACTTCCGCTATCGGCGTCACGAGGTCATCGTCTTCCACGTGATGCACGCCGACGAGATCGAGTTTCCCTTCAAGGACATCACCATGTTTAAGGGGCTGGAGCTCGACCGTCAGCTGATCACCGAGCCCCGCGCCCTGCGCAAGGCGTACCTGCAGGCCAAGGACGCGTTCGTCGAGCGTGTACGGCGTTGCTGTTCCTCGTGCGGGATCGACTACGTGCCGATCAGCACCGCCGACCCGCTGGACGCGGCGCTGTCCAGCTACCTAGCGTTCCGTCAGCGCACGCTCAAGACGGTACGCCGCGCATAGCCATCAGACCGGATCGGAGTTCGAGTTGTTTGAGTGGTTGGGCATCGTGAATCCCTGGTTACTGGCCGGCGCCGCGGGCGTCGCGTCACCGATCCTCATTCACCTGCTCAGCAAGCGCCGCTACAAGATCGTCGACTGGGCGGCGATGAACTTCCTGCTGGAAGCCGAGCGCCGCAATCGCCGTCGCATCCGGATCGAGCACCTGCTCTTGCTTCTTCTGCGCTGCCTGATCGTCCTGTTGATTGCGCTGCTGGTGTCGCGTCTGTTCATCAAGGGCGACAGCGTCCCATCGTTGCTGGGCTTGACCGAGCGCACCGAGCACATCGTGTTGCTGGACGACTCGCCTTCGATGTGGCAGCGGGTCGACAACGAGACGGTGTTCGATCGCACGTCGGGAGCGCTGGTGGATTTCTTCAAGGGCGCCGCCGAGCAAAGCCCGGGCGACACGCTGACGCTGCTGCGCACCAGCGAACCGGATCGCCCCGTTGTGGCCGGTGCGCTGTTGGATCAGCGCCTGGACGAGATCGTCCGATCGGTCGACCAACTCGAACCGGCTGACCGCTCCGCTCACCTGGACCAGGCGTTGCTTACCCTGGAAAAGCAGATCGATGAAGAAGAGGACGCGGGCGGTGTGCTCAACCGCGCGGTCTATGTGGTGACCGATCTGCGTCAGCGCGACTGGGCCGGTTCGGCCGACGCCGCGTCAGAGGGATCGATCAGCGCCGTGCTCCGCCGACTCAGCGAGAAAACGGGGGGCGTGACGATCGTTGATGTCGGGATGGACCACGCCGAGAACCTGACCGTCGCCTCGATCACGACGCAGGACCAGACGATCGTGGCCGGCGTGCGTAGCCGATTCGACGTGACCGTGATCAACCACGGCCCGTCGGAGGCGCGCGACGTGCGCGTGACCTTCACCGCCGGCGATGCGCCGCCGCAGACAGGTTACATCGACGTGATCCCACCCGGCAGGGCGGGGGCGGTGCCCTTCAGCTTCACCTTCGCCGGCGAAGGCGCGGTGGCTGTGCGCGCCGAGGTCGAGCCCGATGCGTTGCCGGTGGACAACACGCGCGACCACGCGGTTCGCGTCAGCGAGGGCGTCAACGTGTTGATCGTCGACGGCGATCCCTCCAGCGAATACGGTCGCAGCGAATCGTTCTACCTCGAGCGCGCGATCAACCCGCCCGGCGACCGCGACAGCGGCAACATCGTCGAGGTCGTCACCGACAGCCAGTTCGCCGGCCTCACGCTCGATCGCTACCAGGCGATCTTCCTGTGCAACGTCTACCAGGTGCCGCCCGATCAGCGCAGGCTTCTGCGCGAGTGGGTCGCGCAGGGCGGGGGCCTGGCCGTTCTGCTCGGAGACCAGGTCGACCACCAGCTCTACAACCGTCAGCTCGGCCCCGAGGGCACGGGGCTGTTGCCCGCCGTCTTGAAACGCATCGACGGAGACGACACCGAACGCACCTGGGTCACGCCCGGCCGCGTCGCCGCCAACCATCCGGTCATGCGCATCTTCTCCGACGCGAACAACCCGTTCATCGGTCGCGTGAAGGTGTTTCAGTGGTGGGGTGCCGAGGTGCTGGCCGATGACCCGGACGTGAGCGTGATCGCGTCGATGACCGACGGCGACGACGCGCCGCTGCTGCTGGAACGGCGCATCGACCAGGGCCGCGTGCTCATGCTCACCACCAGCGGCGACGGCGCATGGACCAGTTGGCCGGCCGACGAGAGCTACCCCGTCACGATGCTCGAGATGGTGCGCTACCTGGCGCGGACGGGCGGGGCGCCGGTCAACATCGGTGTCGGCCAGCAACTCGTCTGGCCACTCGACGTCTCGCGTTACCGTCCGGAGGTCACGCTCTCCGCGCCCGGCAGCGACGAGCCCTCGCGCGTTGCCGCGGTCAACATCGGCACACAAGAATCGGAAGACGAAACACTCACAGGTCCCGCAGAACAAACGGCTGCGCCACAGATGGCGATCGTGTACGACCAGACGATGCGGGCGGGGCGGTACCGGGTGGAGTTGGAGCAATTCGACGGCACGACCGAGCCGGCGCTGTTCGCGGTGAACATCGATCCACTCGAAGGCAACCTGACACCGGCCGGACAGGCGGCGCTGCAACAATCGCTCGACGACGCGAACGTGAAACTGGTGCGCGGCGAAGCCTTGCTGGTCAACGTGGGTGACAGCGGCCGCGCGGAGATGTGGCGCTGGATACTGATTGTGTTGCTGGGCACGCTGGCGCTGGAACAGACGCTGGCGTGGGCGTTCGGGCGGCGACGGTGAACCATGACACGTAGGGAACACAAACAACTCGGCCCGTGGCTCGCGGCGATACTCGTCGTCACGGCCGGTGCGCGTCTCACGCTCGCTCAGGCCGCCGATGACGACACCGACAGCGTCGCACCCACCACCGGCGCGACGATCGAAACCAACGCCGACGCCGAGGCCCTGCTCGATCGTGCCGGCCTCTACTTCGAAGAGGGCAGGACACAGGACGGCGTGCTGCTGCTGCAACACACCGTTGAGAAGTACGGCGACGCGCTGGTCCACATGGGCCAAGGCCGGTACCGCCCGGCTCGCCTTGCCGCGGAAACCGTGCTCGTCGACGCCGACCCGGAGGTGCTCGACCTGTACCGCCTGTCGGTTGATGGCAAGGCGCGATCGCTGATGGGCGGGCCCGCCTCGGCGTGCATGAACATCAACGCGCTGCGCACCGTCGCGAGCCAGATGTTCTACAGCAGCGAGGGAGACGACGCGGCCTACGCGCTGGCGTGTCTGCTGATGGATCGCGGCGACACCGCCGAGGCCGCCTACCTGCTCGACAAGGTGCTCACCCAACACCCCAACCCCTCGATCGACCGCGATGTGGTTCGCGCCCGCCTCGCCGCCGCCGCCGCCGTGTCCGGCGACACCCAGCGCGCCCTGGCTTTACTGAATACACTCGACACCGCTTCCAACGAAGAGGCCCGCCGCACGCGCAGCGCCGTCCGCGCCTTCCTGCAGCGTCACGCCGAACTCCCCACACGCTCGCAATGGCACATGGCTCTGGGCGGGGCGGATCGCACCGGCGTGATGCCCACGCCCACCACGCTCAGCGGCGCCGAGCCGAGCGTCACCGCCTGGCATCACACGCTACCGCTACGCAGCAACGACATCTTCTCCCTGCCCGCTTCGATGCGAAACGTGCGCGTCAGGACGATGCACCCGCAAAGCTGCGCCCATCTGATCAATCGATGGCGACGGCTCGGGTGGGTGCCCACGTCACAGATGGTCTACGACGACCGGCGCACGTATTACAAGAGCGGCGAGGTGCTGGTCGCGCTCGATCGCGAAACCGGCGCCGCCCTGTGGGAGCACGGCCGACAAAACGATCAAGACACCACCACGATGCCGCGCCGCTACTTCTCCGAAGGCCTCATCGCGCAGAACCAGATCCACACGCCCCAGGAGGGCTACCTGTTCGGCGATCGCGTCGGCCGATCGCTGGCGCTGATCGATGGCCTGCTGATCCACATCGAACGCAGCAGCCCGTACCGCGCGCTGAACAGTCGAAGCGTTGGGCGCGGCTTTTCCATCGGCGGCACGTGGGTCTCAGACGGCAGCGACAACGAGCTGGTCGCGATCGATCCCGCGACCGGCCGCGTCGTCTGGCGGTCGCGTCCCGAACCCGCGAGCGACAAGCCCGTCGCGCCCGTCGTGCGAGGCAGGCCGGCGCCCAAACGCATCTACCTCTCGACCCCCGTAGCCGTGGCAGGCCGCCTCGTCGTTCCGGTCAACGATTCGGGCGAAGTGGTCCTGCTCTACCTCGACCCGGCAACGGGCAAGCAGACCGGTCGCCGATTCATCTGCTCCTCACCGCTGGGTTTCTCGCCGCCGTGGGCCAACGTCCAGCTCGCCGCCAGCGGCACCGTCGTCTACGCCAGCGGGGGGCACGGCCTGGTCTTCGCCTACGACGTCATGGCCGACGGCCTGCAGTGGGTCACCTATTATCACCGCTCGATTCCTGAGGACATGATCCGCGCGATGCGCATGCCGTCGCAAAACGTCTGGGCCAACGGTGCGCAGGGTTTCCTCGACAACACCGTCATCCCCACCGGTCGCGTGCTGCTGGCCGCCCCTGCCGACAGCCAACGCCTGCTCGTCTACGATCGCCTCAGCGGCAAGCTGCAACACACGATTCCCGCCTCTCCGCGCAAAACACTACGCGACTTCAACCACGTGATCGGTGTCGCAGACGGACGGGTCTATCTCGGTGGCGACGATGCGGTGGTGTGTTACGCCATCGAGAGCGGCGAGATGCTCTGGGAGGCGGACACGCCCAACGCCACGGGTCGCGGCGCGCTGACCGAAACATCCATCTACATGCCCACCGGCCCCGCTTACGTCGTGATCGATCGCCTCAGCGGTAAGCGTCGCAACCTGATCGAAATCGGCGATTTACTCGACGAGCCGGCCGGAAACCTCTACGCCGACGGCCGACGGCTCTACAGCGCCGGCATCAGCGGACTGGTCGCGCTGACCGATGCCGCCAGTGAGTTGGACCGCATCACCGAACGCATCGAATCCGGCCACCCCGAGGCGCGGCTGGCGCGGGCACGACTCTACATGCAGTTGCGTAACGAACAGGGCGCCCTGTCAGAGCTGCGCGCCGCACACGACGAGCCGCTGGCCGACAGCGTTCGCGTCGAAGCAAAGCGTCTGCATCTCGACCTGCTGCTGAAGATGGCTCAGCCGGGTCTGCCAGAATCCGACGCGTTGCTGCGTGAGGCCGCCGAACTCGCCACCGACCCCCTGCAGGCCGACCGCGTGAACCTGGCGATGGCCGCGCACGAAGCGATGATCGGACGTGTCAGCCAATCGGTCGAGCGATACCGGTCGATCGCCGTGCGCAATCTCGATGGGCTGGTGGCGCTGACCGGTGAGCACCGACACAGCCGCGTCCGACCCGCCACGGCGGCGCTGCCGCAGATCCGCAAGCTCACCCGCCAGAACCGCCGCGAGGCGATCGATGCCTTGCAGGTCGGCGGCGAGGCCGAACTCGAGCAAGCCCTGACCCTCGCAGACGAGGACGAACGTCTCGAGGCGCTCTGCCTCATCGCCCGCTCCCACGCACCGGCGCCGGTCGCGCTGGACGCGGCCCGACAGGCATTGGCGCTGTCATCCCAGGTTCACGTCCGTCGATTCGCGCAGGTAGAGAACACGCTGCTTGATCTGGCGCGCTGCGGCGATGGGCCCTTTGAAATGGCAGCAGGGCTCGCGCTGATTCAGGCGTACACCGATCGCGCGTGGCACGAAGACGCCGACGCCCTGGCGCGATCGATGATCGAGCGACACGAAGGGCTCGACATCTCGGGGCGCGCCGCGGACGACACGCTCGAGAAGATGCGATCCACATGGTCCGCCGAATTGGAACAGGGTGACGGTCGGCGTCTCGCCGATGCCCCGCTGGCGACGCTCTGGTACCGCAAGCAAGCCGGCGCCCAGCTCATGCAAACCATGACCGGCGACATGACCGGCACACAGATGCTCCGCGACAACGCGCTGATCTTTGTTCCTCAGCTCAACCGGGTCACGCTGCGTCAGCCCGCCAGCCAGGAAAGCGTCTGGTCGCTGGCGCTGCCCGAGGACGCGCGGGAGTACGGCATCTGGAACCGCACCAGCAAGGTTCACCGCGGCGGCGTATGGAAACACCAGATGGTTCTGCGATCGGGCAACGGCCTGCACGGCTACGACCTGGCCGAGGGCGGACGCATCTGGACCGCGCCCATCGGCAGCGGCGATTCGAACCTGCGTATCTACCTCAACGCACCGAACGCCGTCACCAGCACGTTCGACCTGGCCGACGGCGTCTACGTCGAGCGGTACTGGGACACGGAGAACTCGACCGACGTGCTTGTCGCACACGACGCGTTTGACGGACGCGTAATCTGGACCCGGCGCTTCGCCGAGCACACGCTCAACAACGTGCGCATCCGCGGCGGATGGGTCTGCCTCGTCGTCGACGACGGCAAGGCGCTGTGGCTGTGCGACCGCTGGACCGGACAAGTCCGACGCGAACTCTCACTGACGGGCTACAACCCGCGCCTGCAAATGGAATGGACCCAGCGCGGCGTGGTCTACCGCGACAACCGCGGCGTACGCTTCTTGCCGATCGACGGCGTCAGCCAGGCCGTCTCGTCCACACGCACGACCGTGCGTCGCATCTTCCCGCTCGGTGACGATCACGCGGTCGTCTACTGGCAAGACGGGGGCCTGTCGCTGCTCGATCTTCGCCTCGGTCGCGAGCCGTGGTACCTCCAGCCCAACGCCGTGCACCGCCGGATCCAATCGGTCGCCATGACACCCGATGGCGACATCCTCGTCACCGGATACATGTCGAGCAATCAGCCGGCGATCCGCGTGCTCGACCTGCAGACCGGCCAGACGAAGCAGACGCTCGCGATCAATCTCGCCCTTCGGTTCCCGATCGACGCCGAGCGCTGCGCCACGATCGGCCCGGTCCTACCGTTCCTCGATCGCTCGCGAACCAATCACCGCTACAGCTCGCTGCACTGGTACAACCGCGAGACCGGCGAGAAGCTTGCCGGCCCCGCGCTCCACGTGCCCGCATCGCACGGCTACCTCGAACAGGTCACCACGCAGACCCAGGTGCGCGGTGGCGTGATGCTCATCAGCACGGAACAGGGCTTGCTCGCGATCGGCCCGGCCCACGCCGCGACCACCGATCCCGCCGCATCCGGTCTCTACCCCGCGGTCTCGCAAGGACAACCGCAACCTCGAGCCCAACGCGAGCAGACGCGCATCGAAACCAACAACGGCACCATCATCATCCAGGGCGACGTCAACGGCAGGGCCATCCGCCTCACGCCCGAACAGATCCGCGAGATTCAGCAGCAGCAGGGCGGCAACGTCCGCATCCGCATACAAAACGGCGAGATACAGATCACACCCCAGGCAGAACAAAACGAACAGCAACAAGATCAACAACAGGAACCCCGGGAGTAGGCATTGAGTCAGCTGTGGTACAGATTGCTGGGTGTCGACCCGGCCTCCATCCCCGAAGATGCGCAGGCCTACTTCACCTTCACCCACCCGTTCACGTCGTGGAAAGTCTTCGCCTTGCTGGCGATCATGGCGGCGGTGGTCTACGGCACGTTCTGGCTCTATCGCCGTGAGATCACCAGCGGGGCCTCGAACCGTTGGCGTGCGGCGCTGGCGGTGCTGCGGTGTGCGGTGCTGCTGATCCTCATGGTGCTCTGGCTCGGGCCGGCCCTGGCGTACCGCACCTACCGACCGATCGAACCGTACGTCATCGTGCTGGTTGACGACTCGATGAGCATGTCCGTGCGTGATCACTACACCGACACCGAATCGATCGACGCCATCGCGGCGCTCATGCAATCCACGCCCGCGGCGCTGGACGCGCTGACGCCGCACCGCGCCGACCTGGTCAACGCGCTGATCACGCAACAGGACGGCGCGCTGCTGCGCGAGCTGGCCGACCGCGGCAAGGTGCGCGTCCTGACGTTTTCATCTGGTGAACCCACTCTGCTGACCACCGTCAGCGACGAACCCGATACCGAAGACCCCGATGAATTGCCCACTACTGAGTCGATTGAACCGATCCAACCCACCGGTCGCGGCACGAATCTCGCCCGCGCCGTGCGCAGCGCGATCCGCGACTTGGCCGGCAACCCCATCGCGGCGGTCATCCTCATCACCGACGGTCAGCACAACGAGGGCGACGACCCCCTCGCCGCCGCCGAGTACGCCTCGTCGATGGGGGTTCCCATCATCGCCATCGGCGTCGGCGACCCGACCGAGCCGCGTAACATCAAGGTCGCCGAGCTCTGGGCCACCGACAGCGTCTTCCGCGACGACCCGTTCGTCATCGAATCCCAGATCGACGCCGTCGGCTTCGCCGGCCAGACCCTCCGTGTCGAGCTGGTCAAGCGGGAGATCGACGCGACCGGCTCCCCCGGCATCGAGCGCGTCGTCGACTCGCAGAACCTGACGATCAACGACGCCCACGCCGAACAGCGCGTGCGTTTCGAACACCGCCCCGACGAGTCCGGCGACTACGTCTTCGCCGTCCGCGTGCCCGCCCAGCAGGCCGAGATCACCGAGGACGACAACCACCGCGCCCAACCCGTGACCGTCCTGTCCGACAAGGCGCGCGTGCTCTTGATCGCCGGCGCGCCCACGTGGGAGTACCGCCTGGTCACGACGCTTCTGAAACGCGACAAGACCATCGACCTGAGCTGCTGGCTGCAATCGATGGACACCGACATGCGACAGGACGGCAACACCGTCATCGACCGCCTGCCCGAAACACCCGCCGAGCTGTTCGAGTACGACATGGTCCTGTTCGTCGACCCCGACCCGCGCGAGTTCAACGAGGCCTGGGTGCAGGCGCTGCGCGACTTCCTCGGCGAACACGGCGGCGGCGTGATGTGGATCGCCGGGCCCAAGTTCACCGCGCGATTCCTCAGCTCCGCAAGCACCTCGGGTGTCCGGGACCTGCTGCCGATCACCGTCGGCAGGCTCAGCGCCCTCGACGTCGAGTCCCTTGTCGTTACCCACCCGCGCGAGTGGCCCATCCGCATCACCGCCGACGGCGCCGATCACGTCATGATGCGCCTCGACAAAGACCCGCAGATCAATCAGCAGATGTGGGACGTGATGCCCGGCATCTACTGGTCTTTCCCGGTGCGCGGCGTCAAGCCCGGCGCCAAGGTGCTGGCCGAACACTCCGACCCGCGCCTCACCACGCCCGACGGCCCGCGCCCGCTGCTCGTCGCCGGCCAGTTCGGACCCGGCCGCACCGTCTACATGGGCTTCAGCGGAACCTGGCGCTGGCGCAAACTCGGCGAACGCTACTTCGATCAGTACTGGGTGCAGTCCGTGCGATACCTCGTGGAGGGGCGGTTGCTGGGCACGAAGAAGCGCGGCCGCATCACCACCGACCGTGACACCTACGCCGTCGGCTCCCGCATCGCCGTATCCGCACGACTCTACGACGCCGACTTCGAACCCCTTGCCGTTGATGCCATGGAGGCGACACTCCGGCCCGCCGACGGCACAGACCTCACCTTCGAGCTGCGCGCCGTGCCCGGCCAGCCCGGCGACTACGAGGGCACCGCCATCGCCACCACCGTCGGCCTCAACGAGATCACGATGACCCTGTCGACACCCGACGCCGGCGCGCCCGTGCGCATCGGCAGACAGGTCACCGTCGAGGTGCCGCGCGTGGAGTTCGCCGACACACGCCTCAACCGCGCCATGCTCGCCGACCTGGCCGACCGCACACCCGGCGGGCTCTACCTGGACCTCACCCGTGTGCGCTCGCTGGCCGCGGCCGTGCCCGACCGACACGAGGTGCTGGTGATCAAGGGCAAGCCCATCGAGCTGTGGGACGGGTGGCGCACGATCGTGCTGCTGCTGATCCTGCTCACCGCCGAGTGGGCGTTCCGCAAACGATTGAAGATGATGTAAACGCGCGATGAACAGCGATGACAGGAAGCTGACAAGCCGATGACGACGATAGACCTCATGCCCAAACACCTCTTGCAACGGCTCGACCGCCTGCGCCGACGCCTGCGCGTGTGGTTCCTGATCGACGGCCTGGGCAGGCTGATGGCGGCCGGTGTCGTCTGGATGCTCGTCTCCCTGCTCATCGATCACACGTTCCGCATGGACCGGCCCCAACGCGGCTTGATGCTGATGATCTTCCTCGCCGCCTGTGCCGTCATCACCTTCCGTCGCATCGTCATCCCCCTGCGCCACCGCCTCACACCCGACTCACTTGCGCTGCGCGTCGAACGCGCCAATCCACAGCTCGGTGACGGCCTGATCAGCGCCCTGCAACTCGCGCGCATCGACGCCGACGCCACAGGCGCCTCGCCCGGCCTGATCCGCGCCGCCATCGAACAGGGCGTCCAACGCGCCCAGCCCATCGACTTCGCCGGCGTGCTCGACCGACACCGCCGCAACGTCAACCTCCGCATCGTCGGCCTGGCGGCGGGCCTGATCCTGCTCATGGTGATCGTCATACCCACGACCATGAGCATCTGGGCCCAGCGCAACCTGATGCTGGCAAACATCGCTTGGCCGCGCGACACGCGCTTGGTGATCGAGGGCCTGGTCGACGGCGAACTCATCGCCACGCGCGGCGACAACCTCATCCTCCGCGTCACCGCCGAGGGCGAAGTGCCCGACATTGTCTACATCGATCACCGCCCGATGGATGTTGCCCGGCGGCGCACCGAACAGATGATCAACGTCGGCGCCGACGGCTACCGCATCGAGTTCCGAAACGTCCTGGAGCCGTTCCGTTTCCGCGTGCGCGGCGGCGACGGCGAAACACCCGAATACCGCCTGCGCCTGGTCGACCGCCCGACACTGCGCCAGCTCGCGCTCACCGTCTCACCCCCGCCTTACACCGGTCGGGAGCCCTACGCGCTGCCCGCCGACCAGAGCGTGCACGACGTGCTCTCCGGCAGCACGCTCCACATCGACGCGCTCGGCGCGACCGACCTCAAGGCCATGACACTCCTCTACGCCGGCCAATCGATCGGCCCGCTCGACGCCGACGCCGACAACCCGCGACGCTTCTCGCGCACCCTCGCCGCCGACGAACTGAAGACCGGCGGATTCGGCATCGTCCTGACCGACCCCAACGACCTGACCACCCGCAGACCCATCCCCTTCCACCTGCGCGTCCGCGACGATCAGCCCCCCGGTGTCCACGCCCGCCTCGTCGGCATCGGCGACCTGATCACCGCCAACGCGCTCCTGCCCCTCAACATCCGCGCCAACGACGACTTCTCCGTCGAGTCTTTCGCGCTGACCTACGTCGTCAACCGCCTCGACAGCGACCTGCCGCCGCAGACCGTGCGCTTCGACATCACCGCCGTCGACGTCACGCTCAGCCAACCCGAGATCGAACCGTTCGGCTACACCGGTGACGTGTCGCAGTGGGGCGTGCGGGTCGGCTCACACCTCAGCATCGTCATCGAGGCCGCCGACAACCACGCCATCGGCCCGGCCAACGTCGGCAAGTCCTCCACCTTCAGCATGAAGGTCGTCACCGAGCAGGAACTGATCGGCGAACTGCTGCGACGCGAACAGGAACAGCGCGTACTCTTCGAGCGTCTGGTCAAGGACCAGCAGAACCTGGCCGTGGAGACCGAGGCCCTGCATGCGGAGATCGCCGGCAGCGACCGACTCACCCCCGACCAGTTCGCCCGCATCTCCTCACTCGAAAAACAGCAACGCCTCATCGCCGGCCGTTGCGAGGGCATCGCCTCACGCTTCGAACAGATCGAGATGGAAGTCCGCAACAACCGACTGGAAGACCCCGACGGACCGACCCAGCAGCGCCTCCGCCAACGCATCGTCACGCCCCTGCGGTTCACCGCCGTCGAGCTGGTCCCCGCCGCGGTCGTCCCGCTCGACCTGGCTCGGAAGAGTACCGTTGAGCCCGAGCACCGCCGCCGCCTCGTGACCGAAACCGTCGAGGCCCAGCGACTCATCGTCGATCAGATGAACGCCGTCCTCCGCAACATGGTCAAGATGGAGAGCTACCAGGAGGCGATTCGGCTCATCCGTGAGGTGCAGCAGGCCCAGAAACAGCTCCACGAAAAGACCACCGAATCCTACGAAGAGTCGATCGGCGACATCTTCGACGACGAATAACCCCCGCCCACGCGACACACCGGCGGGATAGAATAAATGGAACAGGCCCGGCCCCGGCCGCGTCATATGTAGAGTCGGCCCGGCCGCGATCGATCGGCAGCGCCCCTGTTGGGGCCAGCGCGATGCGAAAACCAACCCTCCTTGCCGCTATCGCAAGCCTCGCGTTGCTGGGGTTGATCTTCCCCGCCGCCGCGCCGCGCGCCTTCGCCAACGACCCCTCGCCGCTGGGCGTGCGACAGGAGAACGTCGCGCGCATGCTGGAAGAACTCGAGACCAAGTTCGTCCAGCTCAGCGAGGCCCTGCGCGACACCGAGCCCGAACACGCCACGCGCCTACGCGACGCCCTGCAGCAGAGCCAGCGCGCCCTCATCCGCCAGCGCATGATCACCATCCGCGACCACCTCAACGCCGGCCGCCTCAAGCAGGCCGAGGCCGAACAGCAGCGTGTCCTCGAAGACCTCGACAAGCTCGTCCAGATCCTCACCGACGAGAGCGACATGGACGAGCTGCTCGACGAGATCGACCTGCTCAAGACCTACCAGGAGCGGATCGATCAGATCATCGAAGAAGAGATCGAGCTGCGCGACGAATCGAACACCATCGACAACAAGCAACAGGTGCTCGACGACCTGGAGGCGCAGATCGCCGCGGTCGAAAAGCTCATCGCCCAGCAGGCCGCCGCACAGGGCGCTGCGACCGCTGCGCGCACGCAAGGCGTCCACGCCATGGGCAAGGCCGCCGAGCAGCAGGCCGACGTTCGCAAGGAAACCGAGGCCGTCGCCAAGCAGATCGCCGGCAAATCGACCGAGTCTCCAGCATCCCCCGGCCGCCCAGCCGAGCCGGACGAATCCGCCGAATCCGAAGGCTCAGAATCCACCGAGTCCTCCGAAGCCGGCGCGTCATCTGCCGAAGGCGAGTCGACCGAATCATCGGTGTCTTCCGAACACGCCGAGTCTTCTGAGTCTTCAGAATCATCTGAGTCATCGCAGTCATCTTCGCCTTCTCAGTCTTCATCCAGCGCATCGAAGGCCGCCAAGGCCGCCTCGGATCAGCTCGAACGCGCCGCTATCCACCAAGCCGAGGCCGAGAAGCAACTCGATCGCGGCAAGGGGCGCGGCGCCATCGCCGAGCAGCAGCAGGCGATGAAGAACCTCGAGGAAGCGCTGGAGAAACTCAAAGCCGAACGCCGCCGCATCGAGCGCCTCGACGACGAAGACCTCGGTCGCCTCGCCAAGGAGCAGGACGACGTCTCCGATCGCACCGGCGAATTGGCCGAGGACATGAGCGAATCCGACCAGTCCGGTGAATCAGGTGAGTCCGGTGAATCGGACGAATCGGGTGAGTCGGGTGAATCCGGTGGGCCCTCACCGCCCATGCCCGGCCAACAGAACGTCGCCAAGGCGCAGCAGAACATGCAAAAGGCGTCCGACGAGCTGGGCAAGGGCGACCCCGCCAAGGCCGCTCAACAACAGCAACAAGCCATCAACGAGTTGCAACAGGCCAACGATCAGATCGAAGAGCGCCTCCAGCAACTGCGTGAGCAGATGCAGGAAGAGATCCTCATGGCGCTGGAAGCACGCTTCCGCGAGATCCTCGAGCGACAAAAACCCGTCACGCTCGACACCGCGCGTCTTGACGAGTTGCGGCGCTCGCGCGACGCCGACCCCGACAGCAACCACCCGTTGCGCCGCACCGAGCTGCTCAAGCTGCGCACGCTCGCCGAAGAAGAACAGGCCCTGGTCGAACTGGTCCGCCAGGCCATGGACATGATCGCCGAGGACGGCACCACCGTCGTCTTCCCACAGATCGTCGCCGGCCTGCGCGACGACCTGCGAGCCGTCGCCGACCTCCTGGCCGACCGACAGACCGGCCCGTACACACAGGAAGTCCAAAAGGAAATCGAACGCACCCTGGAAGAACTCATCGAGGCGCTGCGCAAGGCCCAGGAGATGCAACAGGGGCAGCCCGCCGAGTCTGCGCCGCCGCAAAACGAGCAGCCGGTCCCGCCGCTCGTGCCCGGCTCCGCCGAACTCAAGCTGCTCAAGAGCGCCCAGCTCCGCGTCAATCGTCGCACCACCGCCTTCGACAAGGCCCGCCCAGACACCCTCTCGCCGACGCACGTCCGCGAGGTCGAACGCATCAGCGATCGGCAGGACAGCGTCCGCGACATGGCTGAAGACCTCTCCGAGGGAGCCCAATGATGAAACACGCACTTCCCACTCGATGCCTGACGCTGCTTGTCCTGACGCTGACGTGCGCCGCCGTCGCACAGGACGCGCCCTCGCCCGTTGCGCCGGCCTTCGAGCCACCCAACACGCTCGTCGTCCTCGATCGCTTCACCCGCCACGTCGAATCGCTCGATCTCACCTCCGAGTCCCGCACACGGGTCCAGCAAATCCTCGCCCGCGCCCAGGCCTCTCCCGATGCGCGCGCCGACGCACTCATCGAATCTTTGAACGTCATCTATCCCGAGTTCAAGCAGGCACAAATACAACTCGCCGGCCCGCAAGCCCCACAAGCCATGACCACCCTCACCGCTCTGGCCGGCTCCGACGATCCCTACCTCGCCGCGCACGCGCGCTTCTTCGCCGCGCGCACGCTCGCCATGGACGAACGCTACGAACGCGCCCTGCCCATGCTGGAGAAACTCACCGCCGACGAGCTGGCGCACACCCAGGAGTCCGGCGAAGCGATGTTCCTCAAGGGCGTCGCCCAGGCCGAGCTGCTCCAGCGTGAAAACGCCCTGCAAACCCTCAAGGATTTTGCCAAGAACTACCCCTTCGAATCCGAGCGCATGGTCATCGGCGCCCTGCACATGATCGACGAGCTCAGCTACCTGCAGGAAGGCACGCTCTCCGACGTCACCGACCGCATGGACTACTCCCGCCGCCGCCTCGCGCTGACCGAGAGCGGCTCACGCACGCAGGACGAACAGGGAAACATCATCGCCATGCTCGACACGCTGATCGAACAGGCCGAGCAACAGGAACAGCAACAACAAGGCTCCGGCAGCGGTCAGGGTCAGGGTCAGGGGCAGGGCGGTCAACCCGGCAACGGCGGTGCGCCGTCCGGCAACCAGCAACCCAACAACCCCGCCAGCCACTCCGCCGCCGCACCCGGAGAGGCACGCATGGGCGCGTTGCACCGCGTCAACCGCGGCAGCGAAGACGACGACTGGGGCGCCGCACGCGACCGCGAGCGCGAAGAAGTGCTCAACGCCATCAAGGCCCGCTACCCCGAACGCTACAAGGAACTCGTCGAGCAGTACTACCGCTCGCTTCAGGAGGACAACCGTTGAACCGCCTTCCATTCTTCCTCTCATGGGCCGTTTTAATCGGCTTGGCCGCGCACACCACGCACGCCGCCGACCGCGTCGTGCATCTCAACGGCGACACCGTTGAAGTCCGGTCCATTACCGGTAGCGCCGACGCCCTCCGCATCGACAACCAGCCCGTCGACCTGCAACAGGTCCGCTCCATCCACCGCGCGATCGAACCCGATCGCGTATCCCTGCGCGCGATCCGTCTCTACCTCGCCGACGGCAGCGTCATCATCGCCGGCAAGGCGCAGATCGACGGCGACGCGGTCGTCTTCGACTGGTCGGTCGAGAACGCGACGCGCTGGCCGATCGAAACAGTGCGCGCCGTGTTGCTGCGACCGATGAGCGCCGACAACATGGGCCGACTCACGCCCGAACGCGACTTCGCCGACGCCCTCGAAGGCGAAGGCCCCGCCGACGACGCGCTCTACGTCATCCGCGACGAGGGCATCACCGTCGTCCCCGGCGTCCTCGAATCGCTCGGCCCGGACGACGCACGCTTCGTCTGGAACGACCGCTCCCGATCGGTCGGCCGCGACAAGCTCTACGGCCTGTCCCTGGCGCAAACCACCAAACAACCCGATCACGCCGGCCAGGTCTGCGTCAGCCTCAAAGACGGCTCGCGCATCTGGGGCACGTTCGCGGGCCTCAACGACAACACGCTCACGCTCACCCGGCCCGGTGGCGTCAGCCTCGAGCTGAAATGGGACGGCGTCTGCCGCCTCGACGTCAGCAGCCGCTACATGACCTTCCTCTCCGACATCGACCCCGCCGAGCAAACCACCGACGCCATCCTCGGCAGCGAGTCGTGGGTGCCGCGTCGCGATGCGCTGGTTATGAGCCCGATCGACGAGCCGATCAAGCTCAGCGACCGCACCTACGAAAAGGGCCTGGGCGTGCGATCCATGACAACCCTGACCTACGACATCGACGGCAAGTACGCCCGCTTCGCCGCCACCATCGGCTTCGATGACTACTGGGAAAAGGGGCTCGGCGACGGCACCTTCATCGTCAAGGGCGACGACCGCGTGCTCGCCGAACACCGCATGACCGCCGCCGATGCGCCCATCGAACTCGACATCGCCATCGAAGGCGTCAGCAAGCTCACCCTCTACATCGATCCGCACGAAGACGACACCGGCGACAGCGCCGCCTGGGCCGATGCCCGACTCATTCGCGCCACGCCCGCCAGCGAGTAACCCCTGCCGCATGACACCCGCGACCCGATCAGCCATCCGTTTCTGCCTCGGCCTGTGCGTCTGTCTCGCGCTTGCCGCCGATTGCCGCGCGCTGTCGCAGGACGCCATGTCACACGTCTTGGAAGAGCAGCGCCAGCGCATCGACGTCATCGAACGCGTCTATCCCACCGTCGTCGCCATCTACGGCCGAAACGTGCAGGCCGGTGGTGGCAGCGGCGTGCTCATCGACCCCGCCGGTTACACCGTGCCCAACTTCCACGTCGTCGCCGGCGCCGGCGCGTCGTCCGGCTGGGCCGGCCTCAGCGACGGCAAGCTCTACCGATGGAAGCTGATCGGCATCGATCCCGGCGGAGACCTCGCCATCATCCAGCTCACGGGGCGTGACGACTTCCCCTACGCCGCGCTCGCCGACTCCGACACCGTGCGCGTTGGCGACGGCGCCATGGCCATGGGCAACCCCTTCGCCCTGGCCGAGGACCACGCGCCCACCGTCACCTACGGCGTCGTCTCCGGCACCCACCGCTACCAGGGCGGCACCGGTTCCAGCGGCAACATGCTCGTCTACGGCAACTGCATCCAGATCGATTCCTCTATCAACCCCGGCAACTCCGGCGGCCCGCTGTTTAACATGCAGGGCCGGGTCATCGGCATCAACGGCCGCGGCAGCTTCGAAGAACGCGGACGCGTCAACGTCGGCCTCGGCTACGCCATCAGCTCCAACCAGGTCCGCCGCTTCCTCCCCGAGATGTTCGCCACCAAGATCGCCGAGCACGCCACGCTCGACGCCACCTTCGACGACCGCGCCGACGGCGTCACCTGCAACGCCATCGATTACGACTACTGCCCCCTCGTCGAACACGGCTTCGAGCTCGGCGACATCCTCACCCACTTCAACGGCGTTCGCATCGAATCCGCCAACCAGTTCCTCAACGAACTGACCACACTCCCGCCCGATTGGCCCGTCGAGGTGCGCTGGTTAAACGAGGGTCGGCCGCGTCGCGCCGTCGTCAAACTCAACGCCGTCGTCTACGACGAAAGCGATTCGGCGCGCCTGCCCGGACAACCCGACGACGAGGAGACCGACATCGCCCTGCCCGACGGCCAGCCCGGCGAGATCCAGGACGACGACCTCAACCAGCAGATCGCCACGCTCATGCTGCGCCGCCTCACCGAAACCTCACCCACCCGACGCATCCGACTCGCCTCACCCGACACCGCACGCCTCGAGGGCAGCTACCCCGTCCACGGACAAACTACCTACCGCATCCGCCTCAGCTACGAGGACGCGCAAGGCGTCGTCTACCTCTCCGATCACCTCAA
Organism: Phycisphaeraceae bacterium; assembly: GCA_028281485.1. Classification (GTDB taxonomy): domain Bacteria; phylum Planctomycetota; class Phycisphaerae; order Phycisphaerales; family Zrk34; genus JANQHD01. Next base: position 2,961 of record JANQJT010000162.1, on the reverse strand, counting down.
CCCCCGCCTTCTGCGCATCGAAGGCCTCGACGCCCTGGAGCTAGAACCCGACGCGCCCGAACACCCCGCGCCCGTCGATCGAATGGACAACGCCGTGCTCTCCGTCACGCAAAACCGATGCGTCAAGCTCTACGGCGGGGCGATCGGGCGTGAACACGGCTACGCCTCCGGCGTCATCGTCTCGCCGGACGGACACATCGTCACCGCGCAGGGCATCTACCTCGCCTCGCCCCGGCTCCGCGTCGTGCTGGCGGACGGGTCGCACCACTTCGCCACCGTGCTCCGCCGCGACGACGACAGCCAGCTCGCTCTGCTCCAGATCGGCGCCCCCACGCCCAACTACTTCGATCTCGACGCCGCGCCCCTCGCCTCGGTCGGGCAGGAAGTCTGGGCGGTGAGCAACGCGTTCAATGTCGCCGAGGCGCGCGAATGGCTCAGCGTCAGCCGCGGCATCGTCTCGCTGCGGGCCGAGCTCGACACCCGCAAGCGCGCCCAGGACTTCAACATCAACAGCCAGATCCTCCTCGTCGACGCCATCACCGCCAACCCCGGCGCACCCGGCGGCGCACTGATCGATCCCAGCGGCAACCTCGTCGGTGTCATCGGCAAGGTGCTCGAATCCGACACCACCAACACACGCCTCAACTACGCCATCCCCACCGACCTCGTCGCACGCTTCGTCGCCGGTCAGCCGACCTCCGATCCCACAGACACCGCCGCCGAAGCCGAGGGCCCCGGCACGCTCGGGATCAACATCTTCCGTCTCGCCGGGCGGCGCAGCCCCGCTTACATCGATTCGGTCGCACCCGATTCGCCCGCCGCCGCGGCCGACCTGCAGAAAGACGACCTCATCCTCACGCTCAACGACGAGTGGATCCGCAACGTGCGCGACTACGAAACGCAGACACGCAACGTCCTGGCCGGTGCAACCTACGTAATCACGATCAAGCGAGGCGACCGCGTGCTGCGCGTCGAGATCGTCGCGGCCCCAATCGAAAGGGGCGCACCATGAAATCGCTTCGCGCCCTGCTTCTCTCGTTCTGTTTCGCCGCATTGACAGCGTCGGCCCACCCCGAGGCGACCGACGACGCCACCGCGCAGGCCGTGCGCGCCGCCGTCGATAAGGTCCAGCCCGCCGTCGTCACCATCGAAACCGTCGGCGGCATCGGCTTCGATCGCACCAACGAAGAGGCACACCGCCGCATCGCCGGTCTAGCTAATCCCGGCGAGGGCCCCGCGACCGGCCTCATCGTCGATCCGCACGGCCTGATCCTCACCAGCACCTTCAACTTCATCCGCAAGCCGCGCATCATCACCGTCACGCTGCACGACGGCCGACGCTACGTCGCCGAACTGCTCGGCAGAGACGACACCCGCAAGGTCTGCCTCCTCAAGCTCACCGACGATTCGCTGCACAGCCTGCCCACCGCCGACATCGCGCCCGCCGACGAATTGAAGATCGGCCAGTGGGCCATCGCCATGGGCGTCGGGTACGGCTCGGACACCCCGGCCGTCAGCACCGGCATCATCAGCGCGCTCGGCCGCGCCCGCGGACGCGCCGTGCAGACCGACGCCAACCTCAGCCCCGCCAACTACGGCGGACCCCTCATCGACATCAACGGTCGCGTCATCGGCATCATCACACCCCTCAACCCCCGCCAGCCCGATGCGCCCGGCGCCGGCAGTGAGTGGTACGACTCCGGCATCGGCTTCGCCATTCCCCTCGAAGGACTGGACACCGTCATCGAGCGCATGGCGGAAGGCGAAACGCTGAGCCGCGGCCTGATGGGCATCTCACCCGCCAACTCAAACGATTCGGAAGAAACGCCCGGCGTGGTCATCGCGCGTCTCGCCGCAGGCGGCCCCGCCGACGCCGCAGGCCTGAAGACCGGTGACCGCATCACCCACATCGATCAAAAACCCGTCGCCTCCTTCGACGACCTGGCCAAAGCCTTGGGCCCGCGACTGGCCGGTGACCAGATCACCGTGACTTACGTCCGTGGCGACGAGACCCCCAACAGCGTCACTCTCACGCTCGTGGCTAGCGCCGAGCTGTCCAGCCAGGCCGCCGACGAAGACGAACCGGATGAAGACACCCCGCCCCCGACCGACCCCGATGCCGCTGACTCCGGTGACGAATCATCGGAAGACGCCGAAGACTAGCCCGCGGCGGCGGTTTATATCCCTCAGGGGCCGGTTTCCTTGAAACCCGCCGTAAATCCGGATAGCGTATGGTGGTTACGGGCGGCAGGCCGAGGCGTGGTGGCACACTTAGACCGCACGGCCAACCGATCGATCTGACTGGAGAACGCTGCAATGTCCAAGATGTTTTATTCGTTGGAAGAAGCCGCCGAGAAGCTCGGCAAGACCACCGATGAAGTGACCCAATTGGCCGAGAGCGGTCAGCTCCAGCAGTTCCGCGATCGCGACCGCGTCATGTTCAAGGTCGACCAGGTCGACGCCATGGCCGCGTCCGACGCCTCCGCGACGAGCATCGGTCTCGAAGACACCTCCGACATCTCCCTGTCCGACTCCCCCGACAGCGGCGACACCGACGCCATCGACCTGATCAGCCTCGACGAACCGGTCGACATCGCCGGCGGCGAAACCGACACCGGCAAGACCGGCCCCTCCGCGACCGGCACCAGCACCGGCATCAGCATCTTCGACGCCGACGAGGTCGACTCCGCCGACCCCATGGCGCAGACCGTCGTACCCAACTCCGGCCTCGGCGACGACGAAGACCTCGTCCTCGAATCCGTCGGCTCCGGCTCCGGCCTGCTCGACCTGACACGCGAGAGCGACGACACCAGCCTCGGCGCCGAGCTGCTCGAAGAGATCTACCCCGGCGGCGCAGCCGACTCCATCGCCGGCGGCAGCGGCGCGGGCTTCACCGCCATCTTCGACGAGGTCGGCGGCGCCGACTCCGCCCCCAGCGGCGTGGCCGACATCGAGGCCCCC
>JANQJT010000120.1 GCA_028281485.1 Phycisphaeraceae bacterium | reverse complement strand
GATGGTGCCGTCGCCGGCGATGGTCTGATCGATCTGCACGGAGTATTCGCCCAAGTCGGACACGTCGTGGACGCCCGGGCTCAGGATGGTGATGGTGTTGCCGGTCGGGCTGCCCTTGATCTCGCCGTCACCGCCGCCGGGGGCGTTGGCCTTGACGATGAGGTTGCCCGCTTCGATGGTCGTGTCGCCGCGCCAGAAGTCGTCATTGTTGTTGGTGCCGGTGGAAATGATCAGGTCGCCGGCGCCGCGTTTGATGACATTAACGGTGGACTCGGCGTTCGCCACGGGGGCGACGGGGACGCCGTCGTCGTCGGTTTCCAGGTCGGTGATCTTGCCGGTGATATTGATTGTGCCGTCGCCGGCGAAGACGAAGTCGTGCTCGTTGGCATCATCGAGCGCGGAGAGCGTGCCGCTGAGTGTCAGCGTGGTGCCCGCGTCGGCGGTGAAGCGCGACTCACCGGTCCCGTTCTGCTTGATGTTACCGGAGATGGTGTTGTTGCCGCCGCTGTTGTTGATGTGCATGTCGGCATGGGCCGCGCTGCGACCGCCCACACGGATCACGACGGCGATCGTCAGGCCGGTGCCGTCGATCTCGAGGGTGCCGGTGGACTGGTTGATCCAGGTGTGGCCGATGGTGGAGCCCAGGCCGGTGTTGGAGGTGACCTTCACGACGCCGCCGCGCACCGAGACGATGCCGTCGAAGCCGGCTGTCGCCGTGCCGTCGAGCGTGACGACCTCACCGGCGTTGTTATCGCCGATGCGGACCTCACCGTTGCCGGTCACGGGGATGGCGAGCGTGCCGCTGATGCCCGTGCCGGCGCCGTCGCCGTCGATGTAGAAGAATCCGTTGGAACCGATGTTCACCGCGGCGCTGCCGATTTGGGTGGTATCGCTGATGCGCACGCCACCCTCGGTAATCGTGACTGTTGTGGAGCCGGACAGGCCCGAGTTGTCCGCTGTGAGCAGCAGGTCACCGAAGCCGAGCTTCTCGACGTCGCTGTCGTGCAGCTTGGCAGAGACCTCGTGCGTGCCGGTGACGTCGATCTGGGCCGCGTCGAGCGTGTTGCCCGCTGCGAGGGTGTCGGCGAAGGTGACCTGGTTGCCGCCGCTGACGGACAGCTTGTTGACCTGTACGTTGGTGTCGATGTTGATCGTCCGAGGCTCCGTGATGAAGGTCGAACCCGAAAACAGCACGTCGTCCAGCGCGCCGGGCACGACCGGGTCACTGGACCAGTTACTCGCAGTCGACCAGTCGTCATCCGCGTCATTGGTCCAGGAGATGACCGGCGAGGCTTCGAGCGTGAGGATGAGAGAGCCGGGCGTGGTGGTGTCATCGACTTTCAGGAACCGGCTGTTGATTACGAACGTCGCGAGTTCTGCATTCAGCGTGGTGATGTTGGCCGGATTCGACCAGTCCAGGGTATTGGAGGTTGTTGGATCGATGCGAACGCCGTCGATCGCGAAGAAGCCGGCCGCAATCTTTCCGGCGATGATCTGGTTGTTCGAGCCGGTCAGGTTGGTGTGGGTGATGGTGCCGCTGCCGGCGGTGCCGGTCCAGTTGAAGGCGCCCTCGAAGAAGCTGTTGTCGCGCACCGGGTTGAGGTGATTCAGGGTGATGTCGCCACCCATGAAATCAAACATCAGTTCCTGCGTGGCCTCGTCGCCACTGTTGAGGCGGAGCCAGCCGGCATCGATCGTGCCGCCGTCGAGTGAGATCGTTGCGCTGTTGCTGAGCACCTCGATGCCGCCGGTGACCGTCAGGGAGGAGGTCGAATCGATTGACATGGACGAGCCGGCGCCCTCCAGCGTCAGGTTGCCCGAGCCGAGCTCGCTGGTGACGCTGACGGCCGAGCCGCTGACCAGGTCAAAGTTTGAACCGTTGCGGACGCGCAGCGCGTTTCCGTCGCTGACGGACCGCGACACGTTGAGCATCGAGTTGGTGATTGTCGCGGAGGTCGCGCTGCCGCTCTCGCCGAGGTTAAAGCCGGACAGCGAGGCCGCGGTGTTGGCCGAACTGGGGAGCAGGGAGACGGTGGAGTTGCTGATCCCGATGGAGCCGCCGTCCAGCCTGATCTGCACGTCCTCGCTGATGGTCGCGCCGTTGATGGTGAAATCGTGACCGGTGAACTGGTAGTCGATGGCGTTAGCCGAAGGGGTGCCGACATCAGGTACGGCCTCAGAGCCGGCGGGACCGGCGTTGATGGTCCAGTTACCGCCGGCGCCGCCGGGATTGTTGGGACCGCTGGTCCACATGCCGTCAGCGGCCGTGCCGTCCCAGACGTAGGTGTCGGCGAATGCGGGGGATTGCGACGCAATTATCGCCGCGCAAGAAAGTGCAGTTATCCATTGCCGCCTCATGATATTCCTCCTAGAGCGATGTCGTGAGATTTGGCTATCAACGCTTGCTCGAGTCGCTACACAACAGAGCACTCGAAGCTTCACTTGTCCGTCTTGCCGCCATAAAGACCTTTATCACAGCGGTTTTTCGAAATGCGGAGACGCCCGGTTACGAACGCCACCGCTTATAGGATGGTTCTCATCCGCCCTGCTGCATCACAGAAGAGCGTCGGAGCTTTGGCCTCACGCCCGACGACGGCGAGCGATCAGCAGGCCGCCCAGGCCGAGCAACGCCATGGACGATGGCTCGGGCAGCAGCACCAGCGTCTGCTCACCGGAGACCGAGGTGTCCACGAAGAAGTACTTGCCGTTCACCGCGAGGGTGACCAGCTCGGCGTTCAGCGCGGCGATATCCGCTTCGCCGGCAGCCGGGTCGACAATCGTGCTGTCGATCGAGAAGAAGCCGCGTGCGACACGACCCGCCAGGGTCCGCGCCGAGTTGCTGTCGATCGAGGTGTAGAGCACCGAGGCGTCACCGGCCGCTCCCAGGAAGTTGATGTGGTCGTCCTGGAAGAAGTTGTTGTTGCCCTTCATCGAGTGAGAGGCGTTGAGGGTGATCTGGCCCTTGGTGATCTGAATCTCGGCGTTGTCGCCGTTGGCGCCGTCAAGACGCATCTCGGTGTTCACGATCAGGTTGCCGTCGAGGATCTCCAGCAGTGCCTGACCGGCGCCGGCGGCACCGTTGAGGTCGAGCGCCCCCACGGTGAGCGTCGAGCCGCCGTCGAGGGTGATCTGCGTCGTATCCGCGCCGTTGTTGTTGACGACAAGGGTGTTGGCGGTCGCGTCCACGCTGTCGCCGGTGTCGATCGTCACGTGGAAGGTCGGGTCACCGCCGCCGAAGGTGAAGCCCGGCCCGGCACCGCCGCCGCCCCAGTTCGAATCACCCCAAGCGCCGTTGCCGCCGTCCCAGGAGACGGCCGTCACCGCGGCAAAGCTCGGTTGTGCCACCAGCGCCATCAGCGCCGCGGCACAAAGAATCGTTAAGCGTCTCATAGATCTAGGTCCTCCAAAAAATGTTCGCCTGTAAAAAACTCCAAAAGACTCGGACCCTCTCAAACCCTGTGCTTTTTTCAGTTCGTGGGAAAAAGCCGACCCACACGACAAATCAGACAGCCGGGGTGCTCGCAACGCACCACCGAGGTATATGGCGACCGATCAGGTAAAACCGCCCCAGTTTGAAACAGAACAGAGATTTCGCGGGCTGGAAAAAGGGGAATACATCATCCTCCGAATCCTCCTGGGCAGTAACGATCTGCGAGAGACAACCTCGCAGAATGCCCTCTTCCCGCTGATATATGTATTGGGATGACTTGATCGACTCTTAGCAGCCAACTTCTGAAAATGCGAAATGAAGAGTCACAAAACGCGACGGAGCCGAAATATCCACTTTTTCTCCGTGTTACAATGATTCTTGCTAAGAGTTCCGCCCCATACTTCAAGTGTAATAGTGGACGCTGTATACCCATGGAACGAGTTTATTGCGAGAACAGGACCAACAGGCCGATCATCATGTAGGTGACGATTCAACGGCGTACCTTGCCAGTTGCTGGACGCGCGCCTATCCCATCGTCTCGGCTTTTGTGCAGACCATGGTCTTCAGGATCGAGGACGCGGAAGACGTCGTGCAGCAGGTCGCGTTTATTACGGCCAAAAAGTTTTCGGATTATGACCAGTCCCGCCCCTTCATCCCCTGGGTTCTGGGGATCGCACGGAAGGTCGCGATCGATCACAATCGCAAGATGAACTCCCGCAATACGCTCCTGCTCGACAACGTTCTGATGGAAAAGATCCTGGTGGAGTTTGAACGCACCGACAAGCACAGCCGCGACATCACCGCCGCCCTGGACCTGTGCATCGAACGGCTCACCAAACGGGCACGCAACCTGCTGAACATGCGTTACGCGCGCGACATGCAGCCACAGGATATCGCCGACCGACTGAGCACCACCGCCAACACGGTATCCGTCACGCTCAGTAGAATCAGGAAAACACTGCGCGAATGCATCGATACGCGGTTGCAATCGCTAGAGGCTAGATAATGTCAGACATCGATCTGGTACAACTCATGGACACCTATCTCGACGGCCAACCCACGGCCGACGAACTCGATGCGCTGCAGGCATGGCTACACGAGTCCGACGACAACGTGAAGGTGTTCGTGGGTTACGCCAACCTGCACGCAAACCTGCGTCGCCACCTGACCATTCAGGACATTCGCGACCTGCGAACCCAGGTGCTCGGCTCGGACAATCCCATCGCTTCCGACCTGACGGAGGTGCTTGACGCAGAAGACCAAGACGCGGATGCATCGGGCAAGGGCCCGATCCCCATCAAGGACGCCAATCGGACGGAAGACAAAGAAACGCGCCCGATACGCCCGAGCGATAACCATTCGGACCTGGATCGCAAGAATCACCGGCTCGTCTTCCATGCGCCGGGCATTCGGGTTTATCGCACGGACAACGATGGCGATCACCGGCCACCGCGTGTCCTGGCAAAGCTCCGCCCCTACCTCGTCGCGGCCTCGATCGTCGTGGTGTTTGCGCTGGCGGCCATCGTCTTGACCGAGCAGCGGGATCCAGCAGCGCATGCGGCACAACCCCTGGCTGCCATCACCGGCACACACCAGGCGATCTGGTCGACCCACAGCCACACCCAGGATGTCGGCGAGCTATTGCTACCGGGTCGATACGGCCTCACAAGCGGCTACGCCGAGTTGTTGATGAACAACGACGCCGTCGTGCTGCTCGAAGGGCCGTGCGAGTTCGAACTGCTGGACGACGATGCCATTCACCTGCATCGCGGCCGCGCTACAGCGCGTGTCCACGAACCCGCGGATGGGCTGACCATCATGACTCCCACCGCGCGCGTCATCGATTTGGGCACCAAGTTCGGTGTGCAGGTCGAGGGCTCGGGTCACACACTGGCCGCGGTGTTCGACGGCCATGTCATGCTCACAGAATCGAGCGGCGGCACCGAAACCGGCCGAGAAGATAGTGTCGAACTGACCGCCGGCCGGCAGGCCTACGTCGATGCCGCGTGTCGGCTGTTGCCTTATACACAACCGATCACGCATGATCACGAGTTCACGCTGACACTTGAACTGGCACGCAACACGCCCAAACTCGAGGGGGACATCCGACTGTATCGAATCGCCCCCGATTCCGTTGATGTCGGCGATCTCGTTACGTCCGACAACGCCATTGTCTTCCTGGAATCACACGGCGTGCGACTGGACAAGAGCCTGACGGACATGATGACCGGACCCGGTGAATACGAGGGCCCATCTTCTGTGATGGCCGCGGACGGGATCGTCCCGGCGGGCACGGTCGTGGATTCGTATCTCATCCATTACGATGTCACCGAGCACCTCGACGATCTCAAGAAAAACACGACGGAATATAGCGTCGAGGGTGCCATCAGGTTCCCTCGCCCCGTTGTCGCCGTGATCGGCCGCCCCCGGCACCTGATGGAAACCGATGCGATCTTCGCGCATCCGACGACCCGCTACGTACATCACCCCGCCGACGATCCGTTCGCGGGCGCCGCTGCCGCTCGTGGCATACGCGACGCTGGCGATGGCGACCTCATCGAGATCATGCCGGATCGGCGAACGGTCCGTTTCAGACTCACCGTGACCACGCTGGACCAGTTCCGCGTCCTGATCGAGAGCGAATAAGCAGGCGTAGTACACGTTTGTTCCCATCTCTCAACAACAAAGGGGCTGATCGACCTGCTCATCGCCCCCCTGGTTCTTGCATCTATGTCTGTGAAAGCGAGATAGTTGCGCCTAAACCCGAATCCTGATCCAGTCGGCATGAGAAAAATCGGGTAGATTCCGGCCTGATCCAATGGAAGGATTGGCCATGAAGAAGACACGTTTCACGGAAGAGCAGATCGCCTTTGCGCTGCGTCAGTCGCAGGCTGACGTAATCGATGAGGTGCTTGAGTTCGACCTCGTCGCCAAGGTTGAGTGTGATGCGGTTCTGTCCGTCTAGTAAGAAGTCGAATCATCCCCGGCCAGGTCCAGCTCGGTCGTGAAGGCAATTGGAATCCGTACTGTCGGTTGCTGTTTACTGGTGGTATGGATCGTGAGCGTAGCGCTACTGGCTTCATTGTTGAGGGAGGGGGGGCTGAAGATCAGGATATCAACTGACTGGCCTGGGGCGAGGGGGGTGTGTGGTAGTTTGGCGAATAGCTCGGCGTGAGTGGCGGTGCTGTAGAGCATCCGAACGGGTTGTTTGCCACGATTAGTGACTTGAACACTGTGGGATTGTGGATCGATATCGGTATCTACGCTGCAGGTCAGTGTTTTTGGTTCCACATCAAGGGGCAGGCCGATGTCTGCTACGACTTCGATACGGATTGAATCGCGTTCTGAGGAATCGGTCCTGAGATAGATTTGCTTGCGGTATTGGCCGATCTCCTTCGGAGCGTCCAGTGCGACTGCGAAATGGGAGGTCTCTTTGGGGTGAATAACACGCCTAGGATCTGTGGTTTGGATGCAGTTGCAGTTGCTTTTAGCAGATCGAATGACGAGGTTCCGATCGGTCGTATTAGTCAAGGTGAACGTTGTGGTAGCAGTTTGGCCGGGCTCAACGTATCCGAAGTCACAGGTGATCATCGTGGGTAGTTGAGGTGTCTGTATGACCTCATCAGGCTCTATGTTGCTTTGAGCGTGATTGGATACGGTTTCAGCGGTTTGTGTGGGCGAAGCGGCAATGGGGGGCGCGGAGTCGCCATGCACGATGCGCAGAGATATGGCGCCGCCGATAGCCAGGGCGATGCCGGCGGTTGTCATGAGCAAGCGTTTGCTGTGCGTTGTAGGGCTATAGGCACGGGTTTGAGGGCGGAACCAAAGCAGTGCGGCCAAGACGAGCGTGTCGAGAGTAATCATTGCGATGGGAGGAATCGATAGAGGGCCCAGGCAGTCGCACTCCGTCATGCCGTTGGCGAAACTCCACACGTTGTATGCTGTGAAGGATACGAATGTTACAAGGCACATTGCCCATGCGGTTCGTGGAACGCCATTGATGATCAGAAGCACGGCCAGTGCGTATTCCCATGCGATAACGGCGGCTTCTCGTGTGGGCGTGTCGATGTAATGTGTGGCCAGGAGGATTGCTTTGAGTGTGGCCGTGGTTGCCAGCAGAGTTGCGATCGTCCATCGCAGCGCGTGCCAGCCGATCGGCTGCGCATTGTTGCTCTGGGATTTGTGTGGGTGAGGGGTATCGGTTTCGGTATCAAGCGATGCCATGTCGTGAAGAATATCCGTGATACGCGCAGCAGCAATCAATTAATTGAATAACCAATGAAATATTCTTGACGCGATCATGGGGCATGGTTAAATAGATATGTGTAGTTGACTTTTGTTCAACAGATTGTTAAGGGGCGCATCCATGTTCCGGATGTCTTCGGGATTCTGGGAATTAACTCTTCCGTATTGATCTTTAGGGGGTCAATCGGGGTTATTTCTGCGCCAACTCCGCCTGCGATGGCGGATGACTGTAGGGGATGAAGTGCGTCAGAGAAGCGGTTCTCTAGCGGGCGCTGTGGTTGTGCCCATGTCACGATTTAGTGTGTCTGATACGGGTAATTGCGTGGATGTGATTTTGGTGAAGAAACTCTTCGGGTCCTGGCCTGCAAGGAGATCGATATGGCACGTGTATTTCGTCGTCACTGGAAAGCGATTCTCATCCAACTAAGTTTGGTCGTGATGATCATCGGCCTGATCGTGCCAGCGATTATCAAGACTGACACCGCGATCGGCCAGGCTGTCACACCCGAGGCGGCGATCGAATTGGATCCGGCCGCCTACACGCACATCCAGTCTTTGCGGAAGGATCTGCGCCTCACGGAGACGGATCTGGCCGCGATTGGTTGTAGCCAGTCTGATGCCGAGCGTGTATTGCGAGTTCTGATCGGGTGGTATCAGAACAATGAATCAGCCATTAAGGCCAATGAAATGGCGATTCGAGAGGGGCGGAACCGGATGCGTCAATTGCGGCGGAAGATGAATGTCGGCGAGGCAGATAGTCAGGTCCATGCGGCCTATGACGCAACCCAGATCGACCTCGCGCAGCATTCTGTCGCACGATTCGAAAGGATGCAGGCAGCGATCGATGTGGTTCGTGCGGTGATGACCGATGAGCAGCAGGATTTGCATGCGGCCGCGATTGAGAACGGTGCTCTGCCGGGCGAGCTACGGTACGTGCCCAATCTGAGTGCCGATCGACAGGCCACGATCATGCGGGTTGTTCGCCGTGCTGATCTGAATGTTTCTGAGGTAAGAGACCGAATCGATCAAGAACTCGGTGCTGTACAGAAGATGTCGTGTGACCGGGTGCGAGCCAATGTCCAGACCTGCCTTGCCGGCGTGCGTCGAGCTGAGGCAACTGTGATGCCGATGCCCGATGTTTTGCGCGAGTCCTTCGAGTAAACCGAGTGGGTGCTGCTGCTCTGATTTGTCAGTTGTGACGATTTAAAGATGAATCGAAGATTTTACATTCCGTTGGAACACTATCGAGGTTGATTATGAAACCTATCCGAGGCTTCCTTATTCTGGTCATCGTTGTTCTTGCGAACCTGCTGTGTGTTGAGCACGCTGCCAATGCAGGCATATCTGATCTGTTTAATTATGTCGCAGAAAAAATCGATGAGTTTTTTGATCCGACTGATGATGACGAAAACGATTGCAACGATCCGCCTGCTTCTGAAGCCAAAGAGGGGGATAAGGATGACGATGGGAAAAACAAGCCGCATGAGTTCGGGGGCAATCCGGTCAATGCCTATTACGGGGTGACCACGCGTCACTCACAAGAACAGGCCAGCAGTAAGAGTGAATACCCGAAAAAAGCAAACGATAGAGTATACATCAGTATTCTTAAGGCGCAAAGTGGTGAGACAGCGCCGGCTGTGGCGGGGAATAATACGATTGGCCTAATCCATGCGAGTTATACCTATGAGTTGGCCACTGGTATCATAACAAAGATACGTCTATACGATAACGGCAGATATTATGTTGACGATACTAGTCCGCTCATCGGAGTGTCCACGGGAACGAATAGATATGAGTTTTCTCCACCAAACTCGTCTTTTATCTATACGTTTGTGCTCCCCAATCGACCGACAGAGCAGCAAGGCGTAGGCACGGCGGTCGTTAAAGGAGCGTTGCTTAAGAAAGAGCCTCGCGGTGGTGGCAATAAAGAAACAAATATTACGCGCACGGATAGCTATGGTGGGCGCGTCGACAAGTCAGTGGAAAAATATACTGAAGGCACGAATACATACGAGTACACAACACAGAACGAATACATAGACGCCGGTGCTCTGCGCGGCAAGTTAGATTATAGCTATACCAAGTTCATAGATAATGTGGACAACCCGATTATTACTCGCAATAAATACACTTACTACGACGGGAATAATGCTGAATACGAGGGGGGTCCGTACGGAACCAATGCCCTCGGTAGTGAGGGCGATCTGGTTTTGGAAGAATCATGGACAGCGGCATCGCGTCGTTCTATGTCCTCTGCGTCAACACCTACATCGGGTACCTGTCACTCGTATCGTGTCAGGCACATCCGGTACTACCGAGATGGAGATGGCGACGGCGCAGCGGGTCAGCAAAAATACATCTTCGAGCATGACGCCATACTCAGAATCTTTGAAGATGACAACAATATCGACAGCATTGGCGATCTGCTGGATGCTACCGACACGGCGATTTCCGCTTACGCGAGCCGTTCTTTCACCTACTACACATCGGATGAAGACACCACGGCTATCAACACGGGGTGGTCTACCAGCGAAAACCTACCTTCGATATACGGTGGCAGCGATATCGATGAGACGGGGATGGTCAAGACTGAGACGATCTATGACAACTGTGGGGGTTGTGGATCCAGTGCGGGGTCCGGTGGCGTCGAGCGGACCTATTACTACCTGGATATCAATGGGGGTATTGATTCGGAAGAGACACCCAGCGGGGAAACCAAGCGCATCGCCATCGAGGATATTAAGGATGGGGATGGCAATCTCGTGGTACGCAACATCGTTGCGCTGAACTACATGGGGTACAAGCTTCGATACGTCACGCTTGACGATGCGGATCCAACTCTTAATACGGTTGACTGCTGGGCCGAGTCATGGATCCTCAGTACCACCGAGGGGCGGTCGCTGAACCGGACCCTGGAACATCGCCACCCTTCGGCACACACCGATGTGAATACCTATGCGGAGATTAAGAAGTACCTGGATCCGACAGGGAATAGTGGCAACAACGACGGGGATACGCTGAATAACAGCAGCGGCCTGATCGATATCCTCGATTTCGAGATGGGGGATTTCGACGCGGAGACTAATCCGGACGATTATTATTACGTCTATGCGGGCGAGAAGAAGGGCGAAACGGGTTCGACCCATTGGCAGTGGTACAAGAAGTATCAGCGCTATGATGGGACCAGCAATGATCAGCCCGAAAGCATCCTGATCACGGAATACTACGAGGTCACGAGCAGCCCGACCACCAAACCGAACCCCGCGACGGTCTCCTCGTCGGATAAGAAGACGGTCTCTCGCACCTTTCATGCCAGTGACGAGCAGGCGATCAAGGTCAAGACGACTACGTATCCGACGGTGGCAACCGGTGAGAACGGTTCGGGTGTTGCGTCTGTTGTGAAGGAGTACTTCGATGTTGATGGTCGTCGCCGCTGGCTGAAAGACGCTGAGGGTGTGATCACGTATTTCGCGCATGATCCTGAAACGGGCAAGCTTTCATACACGATGATCGATGTCGATACGGGCTCATTGCCAAATGAATTGCGTTATGGGGATTCGGGTACGCAGGGTGGAAATAACAACCACTGGCTTGGTTGGGGCAGCGCCTCGGCTCCCAGTGGCTTTGCAAGCACGGGCACTGGCCACGAGCAGATTGTCAGCAAAAAGTCTTACGACACGCTCGGTCGCCTGGACGAGATGCGTGAGCCGGCTCGGTATGGGGCGACATCGCCCGGCGCGAAAACCTATTATCGCTATCTAGAAAACCAGAAGCTGGTTTTTCCCTACTGGGTTGAAGACTCTCAAGCCAGTAACTACCAGGATCCTACACTACCGATTCGCGTGACTGAGACCAATGCGGCAGGGAAGGTAACCAGCAGATACACAGTTGATCCGGTTTGCTGTGAGACCGAAACCTCCGGCAGTTACACCTATGCGTATAAGCTATCGAGCACCACGTCGCGCAGCGATTATGTCACGCTCGCAATCAATAATTACAACGACGACGGTTTGCTCGAGAGCGTGGATCGCTATCACGATATTCCTGCCAGCGGCGATCAGATTAATACGCACTTCTATCGCACTGTGTTCCAGTACGACGCGATGGGTAGGCGGACGCACGTTATCGAAATCGTTGATGATGGAGCTAGTTATCCCGTTGAACAGGTGACCGAGACGGTCTACGACGATCTGGGGCGCGTCACCGCGATCAAGAAGGGGGTGAGCGATGGCTTGCATAACATGACCACAACTGATCCGTATGACACCTATCCTACGATGGATAAAGCCAGCGAGATCGAGTACGACGACGGTGGTGTGGGTGATGGGCTGATAACATCACGCAAGGAATTCTATGGTACGGGCGCTTCGGAATACACCGAGACGGTGTTGCACTACAACTGGCGGCGGCAATTGAGGGGCATTGAGTCAGAGATCGCACCGTTTATTGTATGCGACTATGACAATCAGGGGCGCCGAATTGCAACCGCGCAGTACAAATCACTGCCGACGTTCCCAACCGATACCAGCGATTTTGCCAATGACGATACCGATAAGGCCAATCGCACGGCTTTGGCAACAACAGAGTACGACATTCTTGGTCGTGCATTTATATCTACACTACATGCGATTGATGAATCCGATGGGTCGAGTACGGGGAGGATAGAATCACAACGGTATTACACTGCGGATAGCGCGTTGGCTGCGGTGGAAACTGAGGGCAAGGGGGCAACCGAATACGCGTATGATAGTGTCGGTCGTCGCTATCAATCACGCCGCTTGACAGAGCTTGCGGCCACTAAATACTCATCCGGCGCATTCAGCTATCGCGCTCCCGCGCCGAATAAGGCTGTCGGTAGCATGTCGGGCGGTGATGAGGGGATTATCGGGATTGGCCACGTCGTTTACGACGATTACGGCAATGTCATTGAGTCCATCGTCATGGAGGAGAATCACGACGATGATACGGCGGGTATCAGTCTGACCATCGATGACTACGTCCAGACGGTGATCTATCGCTGGCATGATCTGGCTCACCGAACCGAGGTTGTGGCCAGGTACGGTACTGAAACCACGGGCTGGACACACGATGACTTTACGGCTCGGGCCGCAACCGCGCCTTCATCCAGTGATACCGTCCTCGTGACATCTTATACCTACGACGGGGTCACGGGTCGCCTGAGCACGGTCAAGACACCTCGTAGCAGCAGCGTCGATACAACCACCAAGTGGTTCTACGATGATCTCGGCCGCAAAACGTATGTGGCTGAGAACTACGCCAATTTCGATCCGGATACGGCCAATACCACCGGTGATGCATCCGATCACTCCAAGGATCGTGTGACGCAGTACAAGTACAACGGCCTGTCCAACGTCACCGAACTGATCGCGCTGGATTCCAACGGGGATGGCTCAACAACCCCCGGCGACGATCAGAAGACGCAATACCTCTACGAAGATGACCACCGCGTGGGGCTCGTGACAAACATTATCTACCCGGATTCCAGCGACACCGCATCGACCGGCACCGACCAGTACAAGCGTGAATACCACCTCGACGGCACGCTCAAGAATCGGACCGACCCGGTCAAGTCCGGTGACACCGCTACGGTGGTGGAGTTCACGTATGACGATCTGCGTCGGGCGACGCAGTCCCGCGTCACGACGGTTGGCACGGGTGTTGATGATTCCATCCGGTCGGTTGTCCGCACGTTTGATACGTCCGGGCGTCTTCAGAAGGTGGGCACGTACGCTTCGAACGACGGCACCGGTACGCCAGCCAATGAAGTCGTCTATGAATACGACGAATTCGATCGTTTCAAAGAGGAGTTCCAGGAGCACAGCGGCGTCAAGGACACCAATACGTTATCGGTGGCGTACGGATTCGATGACACGTCGACGTCTGGTGTATTCGACCACGCCGCACGTCCGACAACCCTCACCTATCCCAACGGCGAGGTCATCCACTACGAATACGGCGCCTCGGGCAGCATCTCCGATAAGCTTTCGCGTATTGAAGCGCTGATGACCGATGATCCAGGCAATCCCGGCTCAACCGAAGAAGACATCGTCCGCTACGCGTTCAACGGCATAGGCACGCTGGCGACCAAGACGATTCATCACCTCAACCGATACTCGGGTGACGATCACGATCTCGTGCTCGACTACTTTGGTGGTACCACCGGCACCTACGACGGCTACGATCGCTTCGGGCGCATCACCGATCAGCACTGGACCTATGAGTACGACGATGGCACCAATCCCGTGTCGACTTCGGATGTGTTCCACATCAAACACGGCTACGACCGGGCGTCCAACCGACTCTACGCCGAGCGTCAGCTCGATGTCTACAAGTCCTACTCTCAGGTCTATGATCACGACGGCCTGAACCGGCTGGACGACTTCCGGGTCGGCGAGATCGCCAGCACGCAGGACGATGTGGAATCGTACTGGCCCGGCCGAGCGCAGGAGTGGACGCTCGATCAGGTAGGCAACGCCAAGTCCCTCAAGGATCACGGCCAGGCAGACTGGCGCAAGGACGCGTTCAACGACGCCAATGAGTACGACGATACCGCCGGTGATCATCAGGTTGCGGGTGACGTTGGGCCGAACTTACGTGCTTCACAGGACTTTAGCACGGATACCGCGAGTGATTACGTCAAGGTTGGCGCTACGATGGCGGTCAGCGGCGGTGTGGCAACACTCACGCCCACCGGGGGTGATCCCGCCATCGCCCTGCTGGGTGAGGCCATCGGCCCCAACAGCCCGCGCGTCGAGCTCGAGTTCACCAGCGGCTCCATCGCCGACGGCGAGTACGCGGGTATCGTCTTCGGCTATCAATCCTCCAACGACTACTGGATGATCGTGGCCGAGGTCGTCAGCGGGAACGTCGAATACCGCCTGTACTACTACGACGGCACTTCCAAGACCCAGTACGGCAACGGTCTGGATCAGGGCACGCTCAACACCTCTACCACCTACAACCTCTACGGCCTGCTCGATTACCAGGCCGCCCAGCGATTCGGTTACACGTTCACCGACGGCTTCCCCTCGGGCAAGGTAGGCCTGATCAGCACGGACAGCTCGATCAAGTTTGAGCGATTCGATGTGGCCGACAACGCAATGATGGCCCAGACCAGCGGTCGCTGGCTGAACCTGAATCCCAACGCCGTGATCGTGGATGAGGATTCCAGCGGCTCCGACGCCCAGCTCTCGCTCAGCGAAGACTGGACGGGCAAATACCAGGCGATCCTGCTCAAGGGCATCTACGCCGACCGCTTCGAGATGGTCTTCAGTGTTTACAAGAAGACCGCTTCTGATCGCGCCT
The DNA here is from genome assembly GCA_028281485.1 of Phycisphaeraceae bacterium. Lineage (GTDB taxonomy): Bacteria > Planctomycetota > Phycisphaerae > Phycisphaerales > Zrk34 > JANQHD01. The sequence continues at coordinate 902 of JANQJT010000120.1, read as the reverse complement.
TCGGCGTCGCCTTCCAGGCCCGCAACGGTGACGACTACAACACGGTCACCATCCACCTGAACGCCACCAGCAAGAATCCCGACGGGTACGAGATCGTCAAAGGGGCGCTGCGCTCCGCGGTGACCAACAACGCCACCGGCTCCATGCCGACGCCCGGTTCGGGTAACGTGGTCTGGGTGCGCGTGGCCAACGACGGGACCAACGTGACCGTCAAGGCGGTCCAGCAGGCCGGCGAGCCCGCCGATTGGTCCGGCACCACGGCCTGCTTCGACGCGTCCGCCAACAGCTTCAACAACGTCACCGGCCTCGTGGGCTTCCTGTCCGATTCCGAGGTCTACGTCGACGACCTCACCGTCCGCGTGGACACCGATCTGGACGGCTCGTTCACGGACGAGTCCGATGCCGTGGTCGAGACGTTCGATATCGACGCGTCGGGCTACGCCGAGGACGAATACCTCGAGCACGACGCCAAGGGCAACCTCACCTACGACGGCGTGTACCAATACACTTACGACGCCTGGAACCGGTTGATCACCGTCAAGCGTGCCTGGCGTGACAGCGGCGGCACGATTCAGGCCAACCTCGTGGTGCAGGAGAACACGTACGACGGCTTTGGTCGGCGGATCATCAAGGAGGTCAAGAACTCGACCGACAAGGACCTGGCCAGCCACTATTTCTACGACGGCTACCGCATCATCGAGACGCGCAACGGCAGCGATCAGGTTCTCAAGCAACAGGTCTGGGGTCTGCTGTACGTCGATGAGCTGGTGCGAGTCTCTGTGACCAAGAAGCCGGGCAACGGTGCCGATCCGTCGCACGCCTGGGCGCGGCACTACTACGCGCTGCACGACACGAGCTTCAACGTCATCGGCCTGGTCGAGGGCGACTACGGCCGACTGGTC
>JANQJT010000066.1 GCA_028281485.1 Phycisphaeraceae bacterium | reverse complement strand
CGGGGCTGAGCGACATCAAGGCGATCGCGGAGACGGTGGACCCCGACGTGGCGCCGGAGGGCGCCGGCGGCTTGGAGCAGCGCGACCTGTGGGACGCGTACAAGCGGCACGTGCACAAGTTCCTCGACCTGCGCAAGCCGTTGAAGGTGGTGGTCGACGCGTCCAACGGCATGGCGGGCAAGTTCATGCCGCGGCTGTTCGAGGGCGTCGAGAACCTGACGGTCATCCCGATCAACTACGAGACAACGGGCGAGTTTGTGCACGATCCCAACCCGCTGGTGCCGGACAACATGAAACAGGTGGTTGCGGGTGTGGCCGAGCACGGGGCGGACCTGGGCGTTTGTTTTGACGGCGACGCCGACCGCTGCGCGTTTGTCGATGAGAAGGGCAGTCTGGTCAGCGCCGACATCTTCGGTTGCGTGATGGCCGAGCACTTCCTGCAGACCGCGCCGGGCTCGGCGATCGTGTTCGACCTGCGTTCGAGCAAGGCGCTGGCCGAGCACATCACCAAGTGCGGCGGCAAGCCGGTGCGCAGCCGCGTGGGGCACGTGTTCATGAAGGCCCTGATGAAGGAGCACGACGCGGTCTTTGGCACGGAGCTCAGTGCGCACGTCTACTACCGCGATAACTTCTACGCCGACTCGGGCGCGATCACCTTCGCCACGGCGCTGTCGATCCTCAGCGAGTACGACAAGCCGCTCAGCGAGCTGCTCGCCCCGCACCAGCACTACGTCCAGCTCGGCGAGACCAACTTCCACGTCGACGACAAGCAGGCGATGATGGACGAGCTGGCGTCGAAGTTCGGCGACGGCGCCGCGGTCGACACGCTGGACGGCGTGACGGTCGACGCGATGGACGCCAAGGGCTGGTGGTTCAACGTGCGTCCGTCGAACACCGAGCCGCTGCTTCGTTTGAACCTCGAGGCGCGCGACGCGGCGACGCTGGAGGCGCAGTACGCGGCGCTGGCGGCGCTGCTGGGTGAGCCGGCCGAGGGCCACTGATCAACACAAGAGGCACGCCCGTGAGCGGTGAGGACACACCGGCCATTTCGCTGCGCAACGTCTCCGTCGTACGCGGCGGCACGACGATCCTTCGCGACATCAACTGGCGGCTGTCGCGCGGCAGCACCGCGGCGATCCTTGGCCCCAACGGTTCGGGGAAGACGACGCTGACGCGCGTGATCACCGGATACGAGTGGCCGACAAGCGGCCAGGTGCACGTGTTGGGCGAGCGGCTCGGCGAGGTGGACCTGCGCGAGCTGCGACGGCGCGTGCAGATCGTGAATCCCGCGGCGCGGTTTGGGTTGAACCCGGGGATGTCGGCGGTCGACGCGGTGCTCACCGGTTTTTTCGCGTCTCTGTCACTGTATGAGACGGTCACCGATGACCAGCGCGACCGGGCTGAGCACCTGTTAAAGGCGGTCGGCATGGGGCATCGGCTGACGCACCGCTTCGGTTTGCTCTCCACGGGGGAGCAGCGGCGTTGTTTGTTGGCACGGGCATTGGTGCGTGTGCCGGAGGTGTTGATTCTCGACGAGCCGACGGCGGGGCTGGACGTGTCCGGTCGCGAGCACCTGCTGGCGACGATCGAGGGGCTGCACCAATTACCAGACGGCCCGACGATTATTACCGTCACCCACCACGTCGAAGAGATCAGCCCGTCGACCGAGCGCGTGTTGATGTTGCGCGACGGCGGCGCGCTGGCGTCGGGATCGCCTGACCAGCTGATGACGCCGGAACGCCTGAGCGAGCTGTTTTATTGCAAGGTGTATGTCCAAAAACGGGGTGGGCGATTCTGGCTGGAGGTATTGCCGGAAGCGTGGTTGGAGTTGTTGTCGGGTGGTTGACGGTAAGAGACTTGTGGTCTAATCTTTTGCACCTCGGGGCCTATAGCTCAGTTGGCTAGAGCGCCTGCTCGACAAGCAGGAGGTCACTGGTTCGAGCCCAGTTAGGCCCATTCTTATTCCCGGGATTCTCCCGGGTTTTTTGTGTTTGCATTAAGAATGTGACGCAAAAAAATTGAGAAACGATATCCGGTGCGAGTAGAATGTGACGCGATCCGGGTCGTATTGATCACATCTCGCCAGTGAATCGGCTAACAGTCGAATCACGTTGATCAAAGTCTTTTGTGTCATTGAGGAGCAAGGATGACCGGTAAAGACCCCAACTTCATGGGACGCCCGTCACCGTCGTTACGAAAGATGCGTCGGATGACGCGGGAAGAACTCGCCGAACACATCCGCAATCTGCAGGCCGAAGCGGACATGGTGCGTGACAAGATCGCGCGTCTGAAAGAACTGGGTGTCGCCACCCCCAAGAAGCTGACGCAGCTCAACGGTGCGCACCGCCGTCTGATCTCATTGGCCGAGGAGGGGCGGCGTTTGTACACGGTTGCGAGCGATTCGTAACGCACTTCGTTGTGCCGCGCCTGGTTCAGCGGCGTGGCTCGAGATTCCACAGGTTGCGGACGAAAAAGTCGTACATGCGGCGTTTGCCGTATGCGCTGCCGCCTGCGCCGTGCCCACCGCCGGGGAAGACGATCAACTCGAAGTCCTTGTCGGCTTTGATCAGCGCGTCGACGACCTGCATCGTGGAGGCCGGATCGACGTTGGTGTCTTTCTCGCCGACCATCAGCAGCAGGTCACCGGTGAGCCGGTGGGCGTTGTCGACGTTGGAGCTGGCGGCGTAGGATTCGTCGACGGGCCAACCCATCCACGCCTCGTTCCACCAGATCTTGTCCATGCGGTTGTCGTGGCAGCCGCAGTCGGCGCTGGCCGCGTCGTAGAAGTCGCCGTGGAACAGCAGCGCGCCCAGGGCGTTCTGTCCGCCGGCCGATCCGCCGAAGATGCCGACGCGGTCGGTGTCCATGTAGCGGTACTTGCGCGCGGCGGCGCGCATCCAGGCGATGCGGTCGGGGAAGCCGGCGTCCTTGATGTTCTTCCAGGCCACGTCGTGGAACGCCTTGCTGCGCCAGTTGGTGCCCATGCCGTCGATCTGGACGACGACGAAGCCGAGCTCGGCGACGGCCTGTGCGGCGTGGCTGTCGCGCCAGGCCTTGGGCACGTGGTAGCCGTGCGGGCCGGCGTAGATCTTCTCGATGATCGGGTACTTCTTGTTGCGTTTGTGCGTCCTGGGCCGGTAGA
>JANQJT010000056.1 GCA_028281485.1 Phycisphaeraceae bacterium | reverse complement strand
ACGCCTCGGCGGCCGACCTGCACAACGACAACCGATCGCGATACAGTGGGGGCTATGGACGACAACACGCACACGGTGAGCGGCGGGCGGATCGAGCTGCGTCGCGCTACGATCGACGAGATCCTCGATCTGCGCATGGGCGTGATCATCCGCGGCACCGATCGCGACACGCCCGACTTCGACGGTGACCGGGACGCGAGCACGCGACACTTCGGTTCGTTTATGGGGCAGACGTGTGTGGCGTGCCTGAGCCTGATGCAACGAGATGACGAGGGCGTGTTCTCGTATCAGTTGCGCGGTATGGCGGTGGCGGATGCGTTGCAGGGGACGGGGCTGGGCGCGGCGCTGTTGCGATACACCGAGCGCGCGATGGCGGAGGAGTTTGGTGCGCTCGGCCGACTGTGGTGCAACGCACGCACGGGGGCTGCGGGGTTTTACCGGAAGATGGGGTGGAAGCAGATCGGCGAAGCGTTTGATATCCCGCGTGTCGGGCCGCACGTTCGGATGACGCGGGCGTTGGGCGAGGGTTAATCGCCGCGTTTGGATTTCAGCCAGCCGCCGAGCTTCGGCACGGGCCGGCGTACCCAGAGGATCATCAGCACCAATCCGACCGAGAACATCGCGAAGCTGAGTAGTTGGCCGCGCGTGACGCCGTACTGCGCGAACTCGTGGTGCGCGATGTGGTTGTCGGGCATGCGGAACTGTTCGCCGAGGATGCGGAAGCCGGCGTAGAGCATGAGGCAGGCTGCGCCGATCACGCCGGGCTTGCGCGGCACGAGCCAGATGAGCATGAGGACGACGAACATCGCCAGACCTTCGCCGAACGCCTGGTAGAGCTGTGAGGGGTGACGTGTTTCGATCATGGGCGTGAGCAGCTCGACGGCCCGCTCGCCGAGGGGCGTGCGCTGGTGGGTGATCGCGATGAGACGATCGATGGTCTCGTGCACCCGGGCGAAGATCGTTTGGTCGGTGGTGTACTGGTTCAGCCAGCCGTCCCACTGCTGGGCGCTGGCGCCGAGGTTTTCGGGGCCGATGGCGTCGATGACGGGGCCGAGTTCCTGGAGTTGTTCGCGGTTCCAGTCCGTCATGTCCTGCGGGAAGCGCACCGCCAGGGAGAACCGCGGGTCGCAGGGGCGGCCGACGAGTTCGCCGTTGACGAAGTTGGCCAGGCGCCCGAAGAACACGCCCAGGCCGCCTGTGAGCGAGCAAAGATCGAACAGGTGCAGCGTGGGGGTCTTGGTGTATCGCGCAAAGATGATGCAGGCGACGGCGATGCCGATGATGCCGCCGTGCGACGCCATGCCGCCGTCCCAGAGCTTGAGCACGCCCCAGAAGGGCATGGTGATGCCGAGGATGGTGGTCTCGTCGAAATCGGTGAAGCGGTCGCGTGCGTAGAACAGGCAGTAGCCGAGCCGACCGCCGACGACGGTGCCGATGGCGACGGCGAAGACGAAGTCGGCCACGCGCTCGGCGGGCAGCGGGCTGATGCCGCGTCGGGCCATGGTGCGGACGATGAGGTAGGCGAGGAAGAAACCGGTGAGGTAGGACAGGCCGTACCAGCGCAGGCCCGCGTCCTGCGAGATCTGGATCGCGAAGGGGTCGAGGCGGTGAAAGTAGGCGGCGATGGTGAGTGTCATGTGTGTGCACAAGGTATCGCGCCGCGTGTGTGAGGCAAAGCGATGGGCCTTAGCGTGCGCGGTCGGTCTCGACGGCGAGCGCCGCCAATCGGCGGGCGACAGCCGGTTTGAGCTGATCGGGTTGCAGCCGCCAGGTCCAGTTCGCCTCGCTGCACGTGCCAGGCGTGTTGAATCGGGCTTCGGCGCCCAGGCCCAGCGCATCGGGCAGGTGGACGATGGCGGTGTTGGCGGCGCTGCGGTAGAGGGCACGGACCGTGTCGCGGCAGAAGTTGTCGGGAGATGTGTCGAGCAGCTTGATCGCGCGGGCGTGCGCCGCCGAGTCGGACGGGAGTGAGTCGATGAGCTGCTGCGCGGTGGGCAGGTCGTGGTTGGTGGTGTACGCGGCGCAGCGTGGGGGCAAGCGATCGGGTGCGTGGGGTGAGCGGTCGTGATCGAAGGCGAAGGCGAGGACGCGCGTGGGCGCGATGTTGAACCGGTCGCGGAGTTGGTGGACGCCGGGCGTGACGTGGCCGAGGTCTTCCGCGATGAGTTGGAGCCTGGGCAGTTGTTTGAGGAGTGCGACAAAGAAACGTGCGCCGGGACCTTTGCGCCATCGGCCGTTTCGTGCGATCTTGGCGCGAGCGGGGATGGCGTAATAGCGATGGAAGCCGATGAAGTGATCGATGCGGATCGCATCGAACAGCTCGGCGAGGCGTGTGAAGCGCTGCACCCACCAGGCGTAGCCCGTGCGATGGTGCTCGGGCCAATCGTACAGCGGGTTGCCCCACCTCTGTCCATCGCGTGAAAACATGTCGGGGCCGACACCGGAGACGGCGGTGGGCCGACCGGTGGGGGTGAGCTGGAAGAGGCGGGGGTGGGCCCAGACGTCGGCTGAGTCGTGGGCGACGAAGATGGGCAGGTCGCCGATCAGGCCGACGCCGTAGTCTGATGCGGCGTGGCGGAGGTCACGCCACTGTCGATCAAATACGAACTGTGAGAATCGGTGGTACTCGATCTGCGCGTGCAGGCGCTGCCGCGCAAGGTCCAGCGTAGCAGCGTCGCGATCGCGCAAGCTGCGCGGCCAATGCCACCACGGGACGGCCAGGTCATGACGCAACACGGCATACAGCGCGTAATCATCGAGCCAGTGAGATTGTGCCCGACAGAATCGCTTGTAGGCGCGGTCATTGAGTCCGCCGGTGGCTTGGAAACGCGAGAAAGCATTGACCAGGCGTGCGCGACGGAAGGCGAGAGCGGCTGCGTATCGGGCGCGATCAGGCGCGATATAGTGCGTGCGGTTGAGGTCATCGCGCCTGAGCAGGCCATCGGTCTTGAGGGCGTTTAAGTCGATGAGGTGTTCACCGGAGGCGAAGGCGGAGGGGGCGTTGTAGGGGCAGCCGCTGGCGTCAATCGGGCCGATGGGCAACATCTGCCACGCGGTTTGTTTGGCGGATTGGAGGAAGCGCAGGAATCGATGAGCGGGTCGGCCGATGTCGCCGCAGCCGTGCGGCCCCGGTAGCGCGGTCGGATGGATGAGCAAGCCGGCACATCGGCGATCGAGATGGAAACGCGGTGGCATGTCGGTTCAAAGGATAGCCTATGATGATCGGGTATGAACGATCGGTTTGACAGGTTGAACGAAAAGATCGTTGGATGTGAGCGGTGTGACCGGTTGCGCGAGCACTGCGAGCAGGTGGCGCGCGAGAAGCGTGCATCGTTTCGGGGCTGGGACTACTGGGGCAGGCCCGTGCCGAACCTCGGGCCGATGGACGCGCGCATTCTGATCGTGGGCCTGGCGCCAGCGGCTCACGGGGCGAACCGCACGGGAAGGATGTTCACCGGCGACCGGTCGGGGGATTTTCTGTTTGCGGCGCTGCATCGGGCGGGCCTTTCCACGCAGGCGGAGGCGACAAGCCGAGACGACGGGCTGGAGCTGGTGGACTGTGTGATCACGGCCGCGGCTCACTGTGCGCCGCCGGGTAACAAGCCGACGCGTGAGGAGCTGGATGCGTGCAGCGGATACCTGGACGAGACCCTTGATGCGATGGAGAGCCTGGGTGTGGTGTTGTGCCTGGGTGGGATTGCGCTGAGTGCGACGCACGCGGTGTACGTGCGAAGGGGGTGGGCGGAGGCGCGGCCGAAGCCGAAGTTTGCGCACGGCGCCGAGTTCCCGTTTGCCCCCACCGCCCCGCCGGTGTTCTGTTCGTATCACGTCTCGCAGCAGAACACCTTCACCGGTCGACTGACCGAAGCGATGTTCGATGAAGTCCTGAAGCGGGTGAAACAGACGAGGCGATGAGATTATCGGTATGCACGCCCGGTTGTAGGGTGCTTTCCTCAGCGTGACGTCCGCCGGATGAAACCTAAGCCAAGGCGGGTATGATGGTGTCGGCCGGGCAGTATTGATGACGGCTGGACGAACAACCGAGAATAACTCTACACGTCCACCAGACGACAGGGACTCATGACCCACAAGCCACCTATGACCAACGCGGGCCGCGCCGCCTATCTGAGCCTGGGCATTGCCTCGGTCGTGCTGGTCGCGCACCTGGCGGCGTTCGGATTGATAGACTCGTTCGACGCGTCGCTGATGTGGCTGGTGTGGGTGATCTACGCGGCGGTGGGCGTGAGCACGGTGGCGGGGGTCGCGGCGCTGGTGATGGGCAGGCAACACAGGTACCAGGACACCAACAGCCCGGCGATGACGGGGCTGGCGATGAACCTGATCTTCGTGATCGTGGCGTACGCCAACGGCGCGCTGGGCCTGGGACCGATGCACGATCCCGAGGCGGACCGCATCCTCGCCGAGCGGATCGTCGGGGCGTGGGGAGCGGACGAGCAGATCCCCGGTGGCAAGATGCAGACCGCGCGACTCCGGCTTGATAACGATCGCGCGTTTATCTTCAGGGCACACGACACGAGTCTCGAAGTGACTGTCGTGGGGGACATGTCGGGGATCTGGTCGGTGTCGTACGGGCGACTGGAGCTGAGCGTGCTCGAGAGCCGGGTGGGCGACGCCGAGACCGTGGGCAACACGATCATCTGGCCGATCCGTTACATCGACGACAACACCATCCGCGTGAACAACATCGATTTCAAGCGGATCAATCTTTCAACGGGCGAAACCGAATCGGGTTAGACGCCGACGTGATCGGGGGCGGTGTGTTCCGCGTCGGCGTGGGCGGGGTTGGGGTCTGAATCGCTGTTGGATGTCGTGGTCTGGCGGCGCGTGGCGGCCTTGAGCTGCTGTTCCTGTTCGACCAGCTGCTCGACTAAGGCGATGCCGTCGATGAGCTGAATCTTCCCGTCGTCGTATTCGACAAGGGCGGTGCAGGATTCGACCCAGTCGCCGCAGTTGAAATAGGCGACCTCGTCGTGGGGCCGGGCCTCGGCCTTGTGGATGTGGCCACAAACCACGCCGTTGTACTCGCGGCGGGCGGCCTCACCGCAGAGCACGTCTTCGAAGCGCGAGATGAACTTGCAGGCCGACTTGACCTTCATCTTGATCGCCTGGCTGAACGACTTGTACGGCAGGCCGAACTTGTTCCGCAGGGCGTTGTAGTGTCGGTTGATGGTGACCAGCCAGTCGTACGCCCACGAGCCGAGCATCGAGACGAGCTTGGCGTGTTGCACGATCATGTCGAACTGGTCGCCGTGGGTGACGAGCAGTCGCTTGCCGTCGGCCGTCTCGTGGGTGGCGTCGCGGGTGACCTTCACGTCGCCGAAGACCATGCCGACGAACTGCCGAGCGGCCTCGTCGTGGTTGCCGGGGATGAAGATGACCTCGGTCTTCTTGCTGTTGGCCATGCGGAACAGCCGGCGGGCGACCTTGTTGTGGTGCTTGGGCCAGTACCAGCGCTGCCGCAGGCGCCACATGTCGATGACGTCACCGACGAGGTACAGCTTCTCGCAGCGGATGCGCTTGAGGAAGGCGTTGAGTTCCTTGGCGCGGCAGCCGCGTGAGCCGAGGTGAAGATCGCTGATGAAGACCGAGCGGTATTCGAGCTTAATCGCCATGGCAGTCACTACCTAGAAGTCGATTGAAACACGCCGGGTACCGTGGCATCCGTGCCTGCCCGAGCGGGCTCAAAACATAGCCGATATCGGAGTAAAAACGGTTCTCGGACGATTAGAAAGCGGTGGTGGTTTGGTTAGATTTCCATAAAGGGTTGCGCCGGGTTTACCCGCATTAACAACACGCGGCCGACCGGTTGTAACGACTGGGCAAGGGCGCGAACGACGGGTTGCAATCGTCACAGGAAATCGAAGTGGATCGTTGCGTGGAAGCGCAATATTCGCGTGTCCGCGATTTGGGTCCCCTTTGGTTATATCGCATGGTTTGCGTGGTGGTGTTTCTTCAAACCCATGGAGGGTTTTAGTCATGACGATGCAGAAATCCTTACCGATCCTGGCTGGTGTGATCGCCTTGACGATGTCAGCGGGCGTTGCGCGCGGCGGCGTAATCAGCGACGTGCAATCGAACGCGCGGCCGATGGGCCTGGACATCGTCGCCGAGGTCATGCTCAGCGGCAGCGATAGCCGGGCAGAGCTGTTTAACGCCATTACCCTGCCGGTCTTATTGAACTACCACAACACCCGCGAGCTGGTCGGCGATGCCGATGCGGAACTGACCCGGGCCGGCGCACTGACGTTTGCGCAGGCCGGGGACGTGCGCGTGTATTTCGTGGCTGAGGGCGCGGGGTATCGCAACACGCTGGCGGTGAACACGACCGGCCGGGGCCTGGAAACCGGTAACTCGGGGCTGATCTTCCCCAACGCCTCGATGCACGGACGCCGCCACATGCCGGACAACGCCCAACGCCGCAACCACATCCCCCTCGCGTCCGGTGACTTCGTCGAGCTCGGCCCGATCGACGCGGGCACCACGCTCGACTTCATGTTGATCGCCAACGGCGCCCGCCGCGGCACGAACGTGTGGTCCACCGATCCGCTGCGCAACAGCGACGGCCAATCGCACGCGATGATGTTGCAACCGGACGCGCAGCCCAACACAACCCTCATCGGCTGGGAAGACCTGCGCGGCGGAGGCGATCGCGACTACAACGATCTGTTGATCGCTGTCGAGTTCACACCGACCGGACAGATCCCCGAGCCGGCCACGGTGATGCTTCTCGGTTTTGCGATACTTTTTTCTACCTCGCGCATGCGACACCGCCGCGCGCCGGCTTGATGTGTGATATCAAAATGACTGATTGAAAACCCCCGCATGCTTCGGGGGTTTTTTTGTTGTGATGAGGCGTTGAGCGCGAAGCGCTGGGCGGTATCGCGCAACGCGAAAGTTTTTACGAAGTCGCGCGCAAGATCGAGCGTTTTGCGGAGGGTCGTTTTTGCGCGCACGCGCGCGTCGTGATTAACAATTATGTCCTTGTTCGGATATCCAGGAACGCGTAGAGTGCGACTCGAATGAACGGAACCGGGGGTCGGTTCCGGGTCGATTTTTCCACGAGATTCCCTCACGGGGAAAGGAAGACATGATGTTTCAGGGGAAAGTTTTTCGAACGGCGATCGTTGCGTCATGCGCGGCGATCGGAATAGCGGGTTCAGCGAGCACGACGTATGGTGAAGCCAGCGCGTATCAGATTCTCGCCGAGCAAACAAACAATTCGTCTTCAGGAAGTGAGGTTGGCGCTATTGTTTCTGCTACCAGTCTAAGAAACATATCTACACCAACAACACAAACCAATCCTGAAGATTATTTGAGAATTATGAAGATCGGATCGGCTACCAGCGGTGGCGATGCCGCAACAAAGTCTGATCTGGCTCGCACTAGTTACAATGTGGATGGGACTGGTATCAAGATTGGTGTAATTTCCGATTCGTACAATTTCTTGAATGGTGCGAGCGGGGGTGTGGCTTCGGGCGATCTTCCCGGGGTCGGCAACCCCAATGGATACACAACTCCCATAACTATCCTTGACGATGATATTTCCACAGGTACGGATGAGGGGCGAGCCATGATGGAAATCATCCACGATCTTGCTCCTGGCGCAGAGCTTTACTTCCACTCGGCATTCAATAATGAACAGGTCGGCATGGCGGCAGAGTCTTCGATCGCCACAGCGATCGACAATCTTGTGGCTCAGGGTGTTGACATTATCGTTGATGATGTGGCTTATAGAAATCAGCCGTTTTATCAGGACGGCCTTGCTGCTCAATCGGCAAACGCTGCGCGCGACGCAGGCGTCATCTACTATTCCGCTGCTGGCAATTCAGGCAACGAGGGTTATGAAGCCACTTTTAATGATAGTGGCGGTGGCGTACATTCATTTAGCACTTCTTCAACGGACCAGTTGCTCGATATCGTCGTACAGGACGGGAGCACAGTCATTGTGACTGTGCAATGGGATGATCCGTTCGTTAGCATCGGAACACCCACCGGCTTCACTCCCTCTGATTTCGATATCGGGCTATATGATATTGCGCTTGGTGCTTTCGCAACAACGAGCACAAATGATCAGACGAGCGGAGAAGATGCCTGGGAGTTTTTGGTACACACGAACACGTCTGGAAGTGCGGCACAATTTGGGTTGTTCGTGCAACATTTTGCTGGCGCATCAAACCATTCATTGAAACTGATCGTTGAAGGCGGCACGATCGTAGATGATGACGATACGAACTCACCTACGGTTTTTGGTCATGCGGTTGCGGATGGCTCGTTAGCCGTTGCGGCCCATCGATATGATCAGCTGACGAGTGTGGAATCTTATAGTTCGCTCGGTGGTGCCACGATCCTGTTCGATGAGAATGGTGATCCGATTGTGGATAGTCGTGTCGGTGCCGAATACACCGCCCCCGATGGTGTGGACACAACATTTTTTGGGGCGCTTGGAGCCGCCGACATCGAGTCAAATGGCTTGCCAAATTTTTACGGCACATCCGCCGCAGCGCCACACGCGGCGGCCGTAGCTGCATTGGTCATGCAGGAGGCCTACAAGAACGACGATGGCCTGCAGACCCTCACGACACCGATCAACTTTGAGTTGGATACTGAAGATATCCGTGACATCCTCCGTGAAACCGCGGTCGATATCGAGGCAGCGGGATTCGACAACGTCACGGGTTACGGCCGAATCGACGCCGAGGCGGCTGTGGGTGGCGTGCTGATCGATCGCGATTGGGTCGCTTCAGGTTATCCCGCCAACTGGTCGGACCCGAACTCCTGGGATCAGACCGATGATCCGACACCCACCGCTCCGCGCTCGCGCTGGAACGCCAAGATCGAGAACACCGGCGCCACGGACCGCGCCTCCGTCGTCGATGACAACTTCAAGGTCGCAAGCCTGGAGATCAGCGGCACGACTAACAGCATGACTGTCGAGTTTGATGCGGGCGTCGATGAACTGGCGGTCTTTAACGACACGACGGTCGGCGTTAACGGTGTCTTGGACCTGGGCGCTGACGCGGCGGGTACGGACCTGTTCACAACCCATTACACACAAGACGCCGACGGCACACTGGTGCTGACGCTTGACGACGGCGCTGATGCCGACACGATCACGGTGACCGGCAACGCGTCGCTCGACGGTACGCTGGACCTGGAACTGGCGGCGGGTATGACGCCGAGCTTCGATGACTCCTGGATCATCGTGGACAACGACGGCACGGGCAGCATCAGCGGCTTTTTCGCGTTTGTGAACTGGCCCACTCTCGGAGCGATCAACGGCAACAACGTTGGTTTGGCTGTGACGTACGATGGCGATGTCGCTGCTTACACGGATGGGAATGTGCATGCTGATGTTGCGCTGCTTGGCGATCTCAATCTGGATGGCACGGTAGGCCCCGCTGACCTGGCAGAGCTTAAGCTCAACTGGCTTGGTACCGGCAAGCGTTGGTTTGAAGGGGACCTCACCGGAGACGGTCAGGTGGGTCCCGCGGACCTCGCAGCCTTGAAGCTCAACTGGCTTGCGAGTGAATCGGGTGGCGCGGCGCCGTTGCCCGAGCCCGCGTCGCTGGCGCTGCTGGGTCTGGGTGCGGTGGCGCTGGGTCGCCGTCGTCGTCAGTAAGGCGCGATCGTGTCGGGCGAGCATCGCCGCGACACACGAGTGTGCAAACAA
>JANQJT010000018.1 GCA_028281485.1 Phycisphaeraceae bacterium | reverse complement strand
CGCGGCCGTCTCCAACGGTCTTGTCGGCTTTCCGGCGTCGCGGCGCGCGCGTTGTCTATTTGAGGGGGCGACGTTGGAGACATGGTCGTCCGCCCCGCGGGCCGCCGCGCCCGCGGTTTTGACCGAAGACGAATGCCTGAGTTACCGAGAATTGGCGGACCGGGCGATCGCGTGGCGGGACGCCTTGCGGCGGACGCCGCGCGCCTTTGAGAGCTCGGTCGCCGTTCTTGCCCGTTTCGACGCGGATTCGATCGCCTGTTTCTGGGGCGCGCTGTTCGCGGGCGCGCGGGTTTGCCTGGTCGATCCGTCCGAGCCGCCGCGTCGCATGGCGAAATTCCTGACGGCGGCGGACGCGGGTTTGGCCTTGGCGCGGCGTTCGGATCCCTGGTCGCAATGGGCTGAGTCGTTTGGAATTCCGACGGCCTCGCCCGTTGACGGAGACGGGCGGGCGTTGGATCGGATGGACTCCCGCCCGCGTGCGATGATGTCCCGCTTGATGTTCTGCAGTTGCGTGGCGACCGAACCGTCGATCTGCTTGTCGCCGATGCGGAGCTTGAGGCCGCCGATGATCGATTCGTCGACATTGGCGCTGACGATGGCCTTGCCGTCGATGGCGGCGGAGACCTTTTGACCGACCGTCTGCAGCTGACTGTCGCTGAGCGGCTGGGCGCTGGTGACCAGCACGTCTACCTCGCCGCGTTTTTCCTTGAGCAGGCGGACGTAGGCGGCGTGAATCGTGGTCAGCACATCAAGCCGGCCCTTGTCGTTGAGTACCTGCAGGAAGCGATAGGTCAGGTCGCTGACGCGGCCGGAGAAGATCGCCTCGATGCTGCGGGTGCGAGCCGCGGCGGAGATCGCCCGGTTGCGCAGCAGCGCCGACAGGTCCGGCGTCGCGGCGATCAGGTCGACCAGCTGGGTCAGCTCGTCAGCCACGTCCTCAACGGCGCCCGCCTCGTCGGCCAGCTCCATGAGCGACCGGGCGTACACCATCGACACGGCGTCGATGACTTTGACCGGGTTGTCGGCGGTGTTTTCGTGAGCCATGGGGCGTTCGCATTCCGGCGGTGTTTAGCCGGCCTTGTTGTTCAACTCGGCCAGCGATTGTTCGACGAGCTTCTGTGTGTCGGCGTCGGACACCTGACGCTGCAGGATCTTGCTCGCCACGGCGGTGGCCAGGTCGGCGCTGGTCGCGTACAGGTCGGCCAGGGCCTGCTGCTTGGCGCGGTCGATGTCGTCGGACGCACGCTCACGCAGACGGGCGATGTCGGCCTCGGTCTCGGACTGCAGCTTGGCACGCAGGGCGTCGGCGTCGGCGCGGGCCTGGTCGAGCAGCTTGCGCGACTCGGCGTGGGCGTCGGCGATCTTCTGCTCGAACTCGGCCCTGATCTGCTCGGCCTCGTCGCGGGCCTTCTCGGCCCCGGCCAGGTCGCCGCGGATCTTCTCCTCGCGCGCCTGCAGGCCGTCGAGGATCTTCGGCCAGACGAACTTCGCCAGCACGCCGAACAGCAGCAGGAACAGAATCAGGTTCCACACCGCGCCCAGCGCGTTGACGTCCAGCAGGCCGCCGCCGCTGTCGGCTTCGCCCTCGGTCGGCGCAGCCAGCGCCAGCGAAGGTACGGCCGATAGCACCGCGGCGGTGAGGGGTGTCATCCAGGGTAAGCGCATCATGGTCGCCTTCCTTCCATCACCCGTCGCAAGCGACAGGCGAGAGACGGGTTTACTTGACGACGAACGCCGCGAACACCAGCGCGATCACGGTCACACCTTCGATCAGCGCCGCGGCGATGATCATGTTGGTGCCGATGCGGCCGCCGGCCTCGGGCTGACGGGCGATGGCTTCCACAGCCGAACCACCGATGCGGCCGATACCCAGGCCGGCGCCGATGATGATCAGGCCCATGCCGATGCCGATGCCGACGCCGGTGCTGATCGCGGCTTCTGCGAGAGTCATCAGAGAGTCAAACATTTCCGTAGCTCCTTTTTGGATCTCATTCCGAAGATTGCGTGTTGCCGGTGTCATCGTCCGGCGTGGTTTTCTTGCCTCTTAGTGCGCCGGCTGGGCGTGCCCCTCCGCCTCGTGGCCGTGCTCTTCGTCGTGGTGCGCCGCACCGCTGGAGATGAACAGGACCGTGAGGAAGGTGAAGATGAACGCCTGCAGCATGGCGATAAACAGTTCGAGTAGCGACAGCGCGGTGCCGGCCAGGATCACGACCACACCGACGCCGTAGCCCAGCGCCGCGGAGGTCGCGCCCGCGGTGAAGATCAGCAGCATCAGCGCCGCCAGCACCAGGTGGCCGGCCAGCATCGTTCCAAACAAACGCATGGCCAGCACGCAGCACTTGATCAGCAGCCCCAGGATCTCCAGGAACACCAGCATCAGCGCGATGGGGAGCATCGCGACCTGCGACCCGGTCATGATCGGCCACAGCGGCACGGGGGCGAAGTGCGCAAAGAAGTGCTTGCCGCCCTCTTTGATGCCGATGGCGACGATCGCGATGAACGAGCACAGCGCCAGCGGCGCGTTGAGCGTCAGCGTGCTGGTGGCGGTGCCGCCCCAGTGCGAGTAGTGCGAGGGGTGCTCGGCGCCGAACAGCGACGCGACGGTCTGGCAGAGCGGACCGAACGGGATCATGCCCAGCACGTTGCAGAACAGGACGAAGAAGAACACCGTCCAGATGTAGTAGATGTACTTGTCGGTCAGGCCGCCGAGGTTCGGGCGGGCGACCTCGTCGCGGAGGAACTGGCAGATCGTCTCAAAGAGCTGCGCCAGACGCCCCTTGGTCACGTGGCCTTCCACGCCGGGCTCGGTGCCGGGCCTGGCTCGGCCGGACACGTAGAGGAACGTCACGAGCACGAGCGTCGCGGCGACCAGCGCCATCAGCTGCAGGTTCGAGACGCCGAAGCCGAACACCTCGAAGAGCGTGTGCGGTTTGACGTGGCTGGTCAGGTCGGCCGCGGCCAGAAGCGACAGGTTCATCAGGCGGCCCCTCCGTGGGTTGGACTGTCTTGCATGAGGTATCGGCTGATCATCGTGATCTCAACGACCAGCAACAGCAGGTACCAGAGGATCGACCAGGTCAGCACGGGCTTGATGCCGATCTGTGTCAGCCAGCCCAGCGCCGCCCCACCGCCGAGGCTCACGACCAGGCGGATCATCATGCCGATCATCGCGCCGTTGACGGCGCCCTCGCGCCGACTGGCGCCCATCAGGCCCATCGGGACCAGCGCCAGCGCCGCGCCGATGCCGCAGGCCAAAGCCGAGATCAGCATGGCGGGCACCTGGTCGGCCGCGTCGATGAGCAGGACCACCGTCCACGTCACCGCAACGACAGCCGCCCACGCCGCGGCAAGCCACAGCAGGTTGCGGGTCATCGGAAACACGGGGGCCTGTTCAGCGGTCATCATGGTCTTGGGGATTCGACTCTCGGTTGGCTTTATCCAAGGCTTTATAAATGTTGTACATGCTACCTGCCAAACCCATCATCGCGCCGGTCAGCACGCCCCACGGGGTCCAGCCGAACTTCTCGTCCAGCAGGTAGCCGATCAAGGCGAGGATGAGGATGGCGCCCGCGAGCTCCATGCCGGTACCAAACATCCGCCAAGGGCTTTGCTGGCGAGGGTTTGACTGATCGTTCATATCCGTCTCCCAACGCGGCATGGGGAGCACGACACCTGCGGATCGAAGGCCCTAAAACACACCCTTAAGAGCGTATTTTTACCTACGATCAGGGCAGGTAGCGTAGAATCGCCCCCATAGGGTGTCAACGGCCCGGACACCTGAAATTACCACTTTTTCAGTGCTATTTTCCGACTCACGCCGCAACGCGACAAACCCCACGTGACGATCCAAAATGAACACCGTTTGCTGTTACACTGCCACCGGTCGCACGGAAGCGGCCCGATCCACAACACCCCACCGCCCCACGATGGATTTGAGATGAGTAAGACCCAATCGATCGGCCCAACCTATACCTACGAACCCACCGATCAGCGGCACCCCCCGCTGGAAACCGAGTGGCTGCTGACCAACGGCACCGGCACCTTCTGCATGGGCACCGTCGCGGCCTGCAACACGCGCCGCTACCACGGCCTGTTCGTCGCCGCGACCCAGCCGCCCGTCGGCCGAATCGTCGCCCTCAACAGCATGGCCGAGAACGTCCGCTTCAACGACATGGCGTGGGACATGAACACCCACGAGTTCGGGGCAGGCGTGGATTTCAGCACGTTCCAGCCCACCGGCTGGCGACACCTCGTCCACTTCGCCAAGGCCGATTCGCACGTGACCTGGACCTACCGCATCGGCCCGATCGAGATCGATCGCACGCTGCGGCTGTTGTGGAAAAAGCACCTGGCCGTGGTCAGCTACACCGTGCGTCGCACCCGCAGCCGGCGCATCGCCATGCCCGATTCGGTCGAGTTGATCGTTCGGCCCTTCTGCGCGATGCGCGACTTCCACCACCTGCGCAACGGCGACCACCTGCCGGGCGTGCAGCTCACACCGAGCGCGTCGGGCTGCCGCATGGAAAGCGCCGGCGTCGGTGTCCATCTCGAAGCCGACAACGCGCCGTTCACGCCCGAGGCCAATTGGTGGCACAACTTCCACTACCGCGCCGATCGCGAGCGTGGGCAGGATCACCGCGAATCACTTCTCGCCCCCGGACACTTCTCCGCCACGTTCGATCCCAAGCAGAAGCAGACGCTGAACATCGCCGTCGGCCTGGATGCGATCGACTGGAAGGCCGCGCTCGGTCGCGACACCAAGCGGACGCACCTGCGAAAGATCGTCGACGCCGTGGACAAGCAGGTCCGCGAGCCCAGCGAAGAACTGGCGGCGCTCGCGGTGGCCAGCGACGACTTCGTCGTCGACCGCACGGTGGACGGCAAGGCCTCGACGACCATCCTCGCCGGTTACCCGTGGTTCAGCGATTGGGGACGTGACACGATGATCGCGTTGCCCGGCTGCCTGATCGCGACCGGCCGCTTCGATGAGGCCAAGCGCACCCTGATGACCTTCGCCGCCCACATCCGGCGCGGCCTGATCCCCAACCGTTTCGACGACTACGGCGGCGATCCGCACTACAACACCGTCGATGCCCCGCTTTGGTTCGTCCACGCCGCGACCGATTACCTCCGCGTCAGCGGCGACAAGAAGACGTGGAAGGCGGGCCTGGCCGACGCCTGCGCCGCGATCCTCGACGGCTTTGCCGAGGGAACCGACTTCGACATCGCGATGGACACCGACGGCCTGATCAACGCCGGCAACCCGAGCACGCAACTCACCTGGATGGACGCGGCGCGGGACGGCGTCGTCTTCACGCCGCGCTACGGCAAGGCCGTGGAGATCAACGCGCTGTGGTACAACGGCCTGGCGAGCTGCGCCGAGCTGATGACCGGCAAGGCCGCCAAGCGCTACGCCGCGATGGCCGGCAAGGCCAAACGCAGCTTCACGAAGGTCTTCTGGCTGGAAAAACGAGGTCATCTGGCCGATCACGTGATCGACGCCTACACCGATCCCGCCCTGCGACCGAACCAGACGCTGGCCGTGTCGCTCCCGCACAGCCCGCTGAGCAAGCCGCGCCAGAAGAAACTCATGCAGGCCGTGCGCCACGCGCTGTACACACCGATGGGCATGCGGACGCTGTCGCCCGATCACCCCAGCTACCGCGGGCGTTACGAGGGCACGCTGTTCGACCGCGACGGCGCGTACCACCAGGGCACCGCCTGGCCGTGGCTGGTCGGTCCGTTCATCGAGGGCTGGCTGCGCGCCTTCGACTTCTCCGCCAAGTCGCGCAAGGAAGCCAAGCAGATGCTCCAGCCGCTGATCGACGAGCTGAACAATCACGCGCTCGGCACGATCCACGAGATCTACGACGGTGACGAGCCCCAGCGCGCCCAGGGCTGTATCGCCCAGGCGTGGAGCGTGTCGGAGGTGTTGCGCGCGGCGCTGCTGATCGAGTCCAAAAAATAACCGGCATTGAGCGTGCCCTCGGAAACGGCTCCACGCTCAACGCCGGCTTTTCCCTCTCCCACCAGCCCCTGTTACTCTCTCACGCCGCTACCGCGACGGTTTGCGGTTCGGCGTACTGCACGGCAATCACGCACGCGTTGCCGCCGACGCCTTCGTTGCGTACGACACGGGCGTCAACCATGTCGCCGCGACGAACCAGACCCTCCGCCCCATTTGATTCGATCGCAACACGGATCAGCTGACCCTCGCGGAGCTGTTCGCCGTGGCGGATCGCCAGCAGCGCCCCGCCGGTGGAGAGGTTCAACGACTGGCCCGCCCGATAACGACGGGTCTCCGCGTCGAACACCTTGGTGTTACACACCGCCAGGTAGCGTTCGTGTCTGCGTTTTTCGGTGATGGGTTGCACGCCTGATACTCCCACGAGCCGATCGCTTGGCTCTGACGGTTGTATCGGTCGCATCGAATGGCCGGTTTATCGGAGGCCCGGAAAATTCGGGTCTTTTCCGCGAGGGCGAATGCACAAATAGAACAACAGAGCCGCGACGTCTTTTGCCGCCGGGCAGAGGGATTGCTATGTTATCTAGGTTCTACTAGGAGAAAGGATTACGCGTATGGCCAAGGGGCCCAAGAAAATCGTGCTCGCTTATTCCGGTGGGCTGGATACCTCCGTCATCCTGCCGTGGCTGAAGGATCGCTATCCGGGCGTGAAGCTGGTGGCGTTTGCCGCCGAGCTCGGCCAGGGCGATGAGCTGCGCGGGATCGAGGAAAAGGCGTACGCCAGCGGCGCTGACGAAGTCGTGGTCAAGGACCTCCGCAAGGAGTTCGCCGAGGAGTACTGCTTCCCGATGCTGCGGGCCCGAGCCATCTACGAAGACGACTACCTGCTGGGCACGTCCATCGCGCGTCCCCTGATCGCCAAGCACCAGGTCATGGTCGCCAAGGAGACCAAGGCCGACGCCGTCGGCCACGGCGCCACCGGCAAGGGCAACGACCAGGTCCGCTTCGAGCTGACCTACATGGCGCTCAACCCCAAGCTGAAGATCATCTCGCCGTGGAAAGACCCCAAGTTCATCGAAGACGGGCTGACCGACCGCGAGACGGCGATCGACTACGCCAAGCAGCACAACATCCCCATCGAGCAGACCAAGAAAAAGATCTACTCGCGCGACCGCAACCTGTGGCACATCTCCCACGAGGGCGCCGAGATCGAAGACCCGACCCAGGAGCCGGACTGGGCGCACTGCCTGGTGATGTGCGTGCCGCACGAGAAGTCGGCCGCGAAGGCGCAGCACGTGACCATCGAGTTCAAGGCCGGCACGCCCATCGCCGTCAACGGCGAGAAGGTGCCCGGTGACGACATCATCGCCTACCTGAACATGGTCGGTGGCAAGCACGCCGTGGGCATCAAGCTGCTGGCGGAGAACCGCCTGGTGGGCATGAAGAGCCGCGGCGTGTACGAGACGCCCGGCGGCACGATCCTCTACGAGGCGATCAAGGCGCTGGAACAGGTCGCCATCGAACGCGACACGTACCACTTCAAGCGCCAGCTCGCCCAGCGTTACGCCGAGCTGGTCTACTACGGTCAGTGGTTCCACCCGTTGCGCGAGGCGATGCAGGCGTTCGTCGATGAGACCAGCAAGCTGGTCACCGGCACGGTCACGGTCAAGCTGTACAAGGGCAACGCCACGGCCGTGAAGGTCGAGGCCGACAAGTCGCTGTACGACACGGAGCTGGCCAGCTTCGCCATGGACGACTACGACATCACCGCCGCGCGCGGCTTCATCGATGTGTTCGGCCTGCCCATGAAGGTGCGCGGCCTCAAGCAGAAGCCGAAGCTCTGATCACGGCTCCGCCGACACCTCAACCGATCCGTCTTCCCCGCCCGCTTCGACGTTCAACCGAGGCGGGTTTTTCATTGGCCAGATCACCCAGTCGCCGTTGTGCTGCTCATCGGTGTCGCCGAGGTGTGTCCAGTTGGACATGGCCCTGACATAAGGCCTGGCGTGATACACCGGGTCATCCAAGTAGCGGTAGCGCGTCCGGCCGCCGTCGTCATCGGTGTCCGTGCCGACGCTGTAGATCACGGGTCGGCCGTCGATCAGGCGATACTTGAGCGGCTCACCCGTCATGCGATCGATGGGCAATTCAGGCAAGTACTTCGGCGTCAGCGCGTCGAGCGTTTCGGGGTAGCGGCTGTGCTCGCGGCGGTACAACTCCAGCGCGATGCCGAACAGCACACCCTCACGCGCCGCCTGCGCTCGTTCGATGAGATGTCGTACGACATTCATCGCCGGCATCAGGATCGAAGCCATCCCGTAGCGGAAACGATCGACAGAGAACGACTCCATACGATCGATGATAATCTGCTCCGCGCCCGAGTGGGGCATCTCATGCAGAGGCACGTGCATCGAAGCGTGCGTCATGTTCATCAATCGATCGTACTCATCGCTCATCTGCTTCCGCGACGCCATCACCACGCCCACGCCCGGCAGCACCGCCAGCTCTTTCAGGTTCTCCGTCGGCGAATACCCGTCGCCGGACTCCCCGATGACCGCGTAATCAAACCCCGATACCAACAGTTTCCAGCCCTTGTAGGTCATGCGTCCGTCGCCGTTGCCGTCGTCGGTGTAGATGCGCTGCAGCGTGTCCTGGAAGAAGATGCGCTCGCCTGACATGTCCCCGTATACCGCGGGATCGAGCGGCCCCAGCGCGTGGGCCAAATACATCAGTTGCGCCGTCGAAAAAACCTCGGCGTCGCGCTCCAACATGCTGGCCAGGGCGTGGTAAGACCTGTTGTGGATCGCCAACGCCATCAGCTTCTCCACCAGCGTCGGGCCGTCGGCCAACTGACGGGACAGATTGTCCAACGCCACGATGTCGCGGATCGCGCGATCAACATCACCTTCTTCCATGGCTCGATGTGCATCGGCTTCAATCAGATACGCGACTTTGTGCAACCGGGACGTGTGGGGCAACAGCACCACTAGCATCGACCCGTTCTCCCAGGTCGCATCGGGCGTCCCCACGTCGCCGAGCAACTGAGCATCGGCCGGCGTGATTTGATAAGAGTAGACGTAGCCCATCGCCGGCAGGTCCGTCGCCCGCCGGAGACGATCGATCGACCCGGCGTGCTCATCGAGAAATCCCGCCACGATCGGCCAGTGCTCGTCACCCGGATACGTGACACCCAGGATGTCGCTCCGCCAGGACGTGGTGTTCCCGTCTTCATCGGGCTCGTGCACGACATGTAACTGGGGCGCGTAGTTCCGCTCGGGCGAGAAACCCAGCTCCAGCAACACCGCGCGATACTCCGGCCAAGCCCGTTCGGCTTCCGGAACCACCTGGACGGGTTCATTGAGCTGCGCCAGGTAATTGGTGTTCACGCTGGGTGAACCGACCAGGAAATAAACACCCAATCCGATATACAACAGAATCAACGCGACCACCGCCCGCCGCATCCAACAGGACGCCTTCCACATCAGCGAGCGCTGTCGGCGTTTGCCGCGTCGGATCAGACGCGCCGCCTGCCGCGCATCACCAAATGTCTCGATCAGTTCATCGATCGGTGTGCCCGCCTCCAGGCCGTCGGCGAAGTGAGCCACCAGCTCGCCGGCCACGTCCGCTTTCTCGATGCGCCACAGCCGCGTCTTGCGAACCACGCGCACGATGAGCTGCGCTGCGGCGTCCGGAAGACCGGCCTTGTAGATGACGTTCCGCCAGTCCAGACGCCCGGTCATGCGGAAGCGAACGATATCGCGAATCGGCGTGTGCCAGGCGCGTCCCCACCAGGAAGGTTTCGTTGCACTCATGTCACACCCCCGCAAGCCCGAGTTGCGACAACGCCAGGTTCACCGCCCGCCACTGCTCGGTGTCGTGTGCCAGTCGTTTCTTACCACGTGCCGTCAGTCGGTAGTACTTGCGCGCGCGTCCGTTGCTCGTGGTGTCGTGCCGCGAGGCGATCAGTCCCTTGGCTTCGAGGTTGTAGAGCATGGGGTAGAGCGTGGACTGCCCCATCGCCAGGACGCCGTCGGTACGCTTCGATAGCGCCTGCACCAGCTCGTAGCCGTACATCTCGCCGCGTCCCAGCAGTGTGAGCACCGCCAACGGCCCGGCGCCACGCATGAGTTCTCGTTCGATCCGCATGAGAAGGCCTCCTGTTGCTGACGCCATAATACTATGTAACACATAGTATATGCAACATATTTAATAACCCGTTTTTAACGCCGGAAACCATTATTCGGATACAAATCGACCGCAAACGGGATGTAAATCCTGCTCCGATACTTATGCCCAGCCAAGAGAGTAGAGAGTGTTGTGTTGCCTGGAGGTGGGCCCCCTACCAGAACAATCGACACCCAGATGAGTGATGTCGGGACCGCCGCCGCGGCGGTTCCTTGTTCAGCCGCTTCTCATAAACGCATGATTCTGAAGGAGAAACAAATGCTTTCCAAGAAGCTCATGGTATCCGCCTTTGCCGCGGGTCTGACCGTCTCAGCCGTCGCCTCGGCCGCGACCCCCGCGTTCCAGTTCGTCAACAAGAGGTTGCTGGCCGACGGCGAGGCCGAAATCCTCAGCTTCAGCACCGACGGCGACACCCTCGCCTCGACCTCGAACGGCGCCGTCAAGCTGTTCGACATCGACGCGGCGATGAATATCACCGACCGCGCCACCGTGGACTTCTCCGCCGCCTTCGGCCTGCCCACCGACCTCGATTCCGTCAGCAGCACCGCCCTGGACACTGCCCAGCGCGGCTTCGGTGCCGCGGCGCTGATCCCCACCGCCAACGGCTCCACCCTCGGCAAGGTCGGCTTCTACAACTACACCACCGGCGCCGTGCTCCACACCGTCGACGTCGGCTTCCACCCCGACAGCATCAAGTTCAGCGCCGACGGCACCCAGCTCTTCGTCGCCAACGAGGGCGAGGCCACCACGGGCGGCAACACCGACGCCCCCGGCTCACTGAGCATCATCGACCTGACCGCCGTCACCGGCGTGGGCAATCTCGTCGCCAACCTCGGCGCCGTGCACACCTTCGACTTCACCGCGGGCAACCTCGCCGCCGGTGTCTCGCTGGCCGGCACCCGCATCAACGACACCACCGTCACCGCCGGCAACGAGTTCCGCCACATCGAGCCCGAGTTCATCACCCTCGCCGGCGATGAGGTCTACGTCTCGCTGCAGGAGAACAACGCCATCGGCGTGTTCGACCTGACGAGCAACAAGTGGTCCGACATCCACAACCTCGGCACGATCTCCAACACCATCGACGCCTCCGACAAGGACGGCATCGATATCTCCGACACCATCCCCGGCCTGCCCATGCCCGACGCCATCGCCACCTACACCAAGAGCGGCAACACCTACATCGTCACCGCCAACGAGGGCGACGCCCACGTTAATGACATCGATGCGGCGCGCGTCAAGAACCTGGGCGGCATCGGCGTCAGCGTAGACCCCGTCACCGAGGCCACGCTCAACGGCATCTACGGCGACTACACCACCGATAACGCCCTGGGCCGCCTCGACGTCTCGCTGGTTGACGGCAACACCGACGCCGACGCCGAGATCGAGGTGCTCACCGCCTTCGGCACCCGCAGCTTCAGCATCTGGAACGCCGCCACCGGCGCCCTCGTGGCCGACTCCGGCTCGCTCGAGAGCTTCCTGGCCGGCTTCGATCCGCTGATCCACAACGCCAACGACGGCGGCGACCCCACCCAGTTCGACAAGCGCTCCGACAACAAGGGCCCCGAGCCCGAGGGCCTGGACGTGATCACCCTGCCCAACGGCACCGTCCTGCTGGCGGTCGGCATGGAGCGCCAGAACGGCCTGGTGCTGGCCGACATCACCGATCCGAACAACATCCAACTGCTGGACTACATCAACAGCCGCGGTGAAGTCCTCTACCGTCCCGAGTCGCTGACCTTCATCTCCGCGGACGACAGCCCCAACGGTTTCGACACGCTGCTGGTGGGATATGAGGGCGAAAGCGGCATCGGCAACGGCGTGGGTGTGTACACCGTGCCCGAACCCGCCGGCTTCGTGATGCTCGGCCTGGGCGCCATGGCGATGCTGCGTCGCCGCCGCGCCTGAGTGTTGATCCAATCTGTTTAACACGACTCTCACACGCCCCACCGACCGATCGGTCGGTGGGGCTTTTTACATGGCAAACAACACCCGACAGACCATGCGCGTGTGTTTTGTCTGATCTTCGCCGTGGCATCGGAGCGATTCAACGCTTGCCTCTACACGTCGCAACCGTCAGGGAGCGATCCCTATTGAGCCCCCGGCACGCTGGGGGCCATTTAAGATTCTAATCCAGACGTGCGGCCTGTCACCCGGTGGCTTGGCGCGTTTAATGCACCCCCAAAAGAAAAACCCGGTCCTTTGAGACCGGGTTTTCCCTTGCGCTGTGTGAATCGTGATGCGCTTCTACGCTGGAGAAACGCTGTGTGTGCTTACTTGTTGCGGCGGCGGAGCAGGGCCAAGGCGCCCAGGCCGAGCAGGCCGAGCGAGGTCGGCTCGGGGATCAGGTCGCCGGTGACCTGGATGTTGTCGATCTTGCCGAAGTTATAGTCTCCGTTGTCGAGCCAGAACGCGACCCAGACCTCGCCGGCGTCCTCGGCCAACGGGAGAGCGATGGTATCGGTCTTCCAGTAATCGCCTTCGTTGGCGCGGTAGACCTCGTTCCAGTTGTTGTTCCACCAGTTCTCGATGGTGGATTGGCTGCCGTTGCCGGCGGCGGGATCGTTGAAGAAGTCGGCGATCCGGCCCGTGCCCGGGATGGTGGTCGCTTCATCCAAGGTGCTGGACGGATAGCTGAAATCGTTCGGGTCCAGATCGGTGCCGGAGAAGAACGGGTCCAGGTCCATCGTGGTATAGCCGACCACCAGCTTGTCGCCACCGCCCGCGTTGAACATGCGGTGATCGAAGGTCAGCGACACGTTCTCGTAGTTGGTGGTGTCGATCTTGAAGAGCATGCCCCCCTCATCGCCGACGCGACCGACGGGATCGGGACCGGGGCGATTACCGGGCCATTTCTGCACGCCGATGTCGATGGCGATATCGAGGATTTTATTCGAGACAACCGCGCCATCCGGGGTTTCGAATCGCCCACCGTACCAGTCGTTCTGGGCGCCTTCGCTGGTCAGCGCCACGCCGAAGTTGATCGGATCACTTCCGGGGAAAGAATTGGGGAAGGAGCTATAGCCGTTGAAGTTCTCCTCAAAAAGCGTATCGGCGGAAGCCGAGCCGACGAAGAGGATGAAGGAAGCGGCGATGACGACGGTAAAGGACTTGAGGACCTGCATTTTGTTTCTCCAGCGCAAGGATTTTCAGCGTCAAAAACGAGTCACGATTCACATTCCCACTCTCATCCCAGACAAGCACACAGCTATCCGATCGCGTGGGGCTTTTTCGTTTCGGGCGCTACCGGTATGCGCTTCAAAACAGCCCCGTTATGGCAATGAGCATCGCGATCGCCCTCCTGGCGATCACACACCCCATCTCTCTTCACAAGAACGCGGCACAAAGCAAGAACAGCAACGCTTGTACGTAGGTACAGCCGCGTATTGAAATTAATAGCACAGGCATGTGGTTATGCAAGACATAAATCCTTATTTTAGAAGCCGATATACGAACCAAAAAAGGCCTTTTTCCGCCTTGTTTTAACTACCCCCCTACCCGACTTTCGCTATGCTAAGCGGCTATGAATCAGACACTTAATAGCTACACATTCGTTCCCGACCACTTCGATCCGTCTTCTTTCGACAGTATTCAGCCCCTCCTGACACAGTTGCAGGATCGCCCCCTGCAATCCGCAGACGATCTGCAGGCTTGGTTGGCAGACATGTCCAACCTGCTCGAAGCGGTCTACGAGTACGGCAGCCGCGCCAACATCAACAACGCCTGCCACACCGACGACGAAGCGATCGAGAAGGTCTACCTCGACTTCGTCCAGAACGTACAGCCCAAGCTCAAGCCGGTCTTCTTCGAGCTGCAAAAGAAGTACATGGCCTGTGAGCACCGCGCTGCGCTGGGCGACGGGCGCTACGCCGTGCTCGAGCGCGAGTGGCGCGTCGACGTGGAGACGTTCCGAGAAGACAACGTCGCGCTCGAGACCGAGCAGACCGTGCTGTTCAATAAGTACTCAAAACTCTGCGGCGCGATGATGGTCCAGTTCGAGGGCGAGACCCTCACGCTGCAACAGCTCACGCGCTACCAGGAAGACACCGACCGCGACACGCGCGAGCGCGCCTGGCGGCTGGGCACCGGTCGCCGCCTCGAAGACCGCGAGCTGATCGACAACATCTTCCAGACCCTCGTCGACCAGCGCACGCAGATGGCTTCCAACGCGGGCTTCGAAGACTACCGCGCCTACAAGTGGCAGCGCAAGTACCGTTTCGATTACACACCGGAAGACTGCCTGACGTTCGGTGACGCCGTCGCCCAGCGCGTCCTGCCCACGCTAAAGACGCTGGACACCCAGCGGCGCGAGGCGCTCGGCCTGGATCGGCTGCGCCCGTGGGACACGGCCGTCGACGTCAAGGGCCGTGGCCCGCTCAAGCCGTTCGACGAGAAAGACATCCAGGGCTTCGTCGACACCACGCGTCGCGTCTTCGAGAGGGTCTCGCCCGTGCTGGCCGAGCAGTTCGGCCGCATGAAGATGGGTGACAACCTCGACCTGGACAGCCGCAAGGGCAAGCGACCGGGCGGATTCCAATCCTCTCTGGAGAAATCCAAGCAGCCGTTCATCTTCATGAACGCCGCCGGCCAGCAACGCGATGTCGAGACGCTGTTGCACGAGGCGGGCCACGCCTTCCACTACATGGACTCGACCGCCGAGCCGCTGGTCTTCCTGCGTCACGCGCCGCTGGAGTTCTGCGAGGTGGCCAGCATGTCGATGGAACTGCTGGGCATGGATCACTTCGTCGAGTACTACGGCAACGCCGAAGACGCGGCGCGCGCCAAGCGTGTACACCTCGAAGGCACGCTGCGTATCCTGCCGTGGATCGCCACGATCGACGGCTTCCAGCACTGGCTGTACACCCACGAGGGACACTCCGCCGACCAGCGCACGAGCGCGTGGCTGGACCTGTTGGACCGGTTCGGCACGGGTGAGGTCGACTGGAGCGGCCTGGAAGACGCGCGGGCCGCGATGTGGCACCGCCAGCTGCACCTGTTCGGCGTGCCGTTCTACTACATCGAGTACGGCATCGCGCAGCTCGGCGCCTTGGGCGTCTGGCTCAACTACAAGCGGGACGCGGACAAGGCTTTGTCAGATCTGACAAAGGCCTTTGCGCTGGGCGGCGGCGCGCCCCTGCCCGCGCTGTTCGAGACGGCCGGCGTGCCCTTCCGTTTCGACGCCGAGACGCTCGGCCCGCTCATCGATGCGATCGACGAAGAACTCGCCGCCCTACCGGAGTGAGCTCGCTCGCGATTGAGAAAACACACTCGGTCAAACGATCTTCACTGCGTATAATCGTTATCGCCATGGGCCTGCGAACCTTTGCCATTTTCGGGCTGGTTCTTATCGCGACGCTCTGCAACACGCTCAGCGCCGAGTTCACCGTTTCCAATAGGCAAAAGTACCTGGAAGAACTCTATCTCAAGAGCCTGCATCTTCTGAACAACGATCGGCCGCGCGAGGCGCTGCCGTTGATCCAGGAATATTTGCGCACGAATCCGCACGACGCGATGGCTGTCAACAACCTGGGGGTTTGCTATCAGCGGATGGACATGGAGCGGTCAGCCATCAAGGTGTATCACGGGGCGATCGAGCTCACTCCCAACAACCCCTCGTACCGCGCCAACCTCGCGCTGGCCTACAACGACGTCAACGATTTCGACCGGGCCATCGAGTACGCCGAGGCGGCCCTGGCGATCGATGACGAGCACGCCCACGCCCAGTTCGCCATGGGATATATCCTCAAGAGCCGCGGGCGCTCGGCCGAGGCCCTGCCCTACCTCACCCGCGCCATCGAGCTGGCCCCGAGGAATCGCAAGTACCGCCTGGCGCGCGCCGACGCCTACGAACGCCTCGACGAGATCAAGCTCAGCGTCAGCGATCACCAGGTCGTCATCGACTACGAACCAGAGAACACGGACCTGCACCACGAGATCGCGATGCTCTATTTCGAGTGGCGCGACAGCTACGACCACCGGCACGCGATGCGACGGGCGTTGTACCACCTCGAGGCGACGATCTACCACGGCAACCGCAGCTGCCGCGCGTACGCAAACCGAGCGACAGCGTTCAAATCACTCGGCGAGTACGAAGAGGCGCTGCGCGACATCGAGACGGCCCTGTTGCTGGTCGAAAGCCGCAACGACCGATGGTTCGTCAGACGCCGACAGGCGTTGATTTACCTCGACATGCAGCGCAACGAAGAGGCGTTGGAAGCGTACGCAGAGGTCCTCAGGCTGCACCCGCGAGACAGCTGGTCCTTTTGCAACCGCGCGTTGATCTATAACCGGATGGACAGGCACGAGGCGGCGATCGCGGACATGGAAAAGGCGATCGCCTTGAACGCGCGCGAGCCTAAGCTGCGCGACCTGTACGGCGCTGTGCTGTCCGATGCCGGTCGCTACGAGGACGCGGCCGCTGCGATGGAGCGCGCCTTCCAGCTCCGCCCGGATTGCGGCGCGTACCTGGCTGAGAAGGGCCAATACCTGGCGATGGCGGGGCTTTACGAAAAAGGTCTCGAGGAAGCCAACCGCGGCATCGCCGTCTCCCCCGACCACCCCGACGCGTACCATCTCCGCGCCAACTACTACGTCTACGCCGGCCAATACGAGCTGGCCTACAAGGACGCTATGACCGCGTTGCGGATCAATGATACCGTCAGCAGTTACCACTCGCTCGGCGCAGCCTATATCGCGATCGGCCTGAGCAGGTACGCCGAGGGCGCCGAGCACATGCAGCGCTACGCCGACCTGTACCGCTACGACACGAACAAACGCTTAAACCAATGGACGTGGTGTCACACGATCTGTGCCCACACGCTGGCGGGCAACGACGACCGCGTCGAACAGATGCTCGCGGACTACACCGCGAAGGGGCGCGACGAGGACTTCGTCGCTTTCTACCGCGGCGAGATCGACGTGGACGAATACCTCGACCGATCGGAGGACATCAAGTACCTGACCGACTGCTACCACTTCGTCGCGATGCTCTACGACGCCAAGGGTCAGACCGACGAGGCGATGGCGTACTACAAGCAGGTCTACGACTACGCGCCGATGGTGCTGGGCACGCAGGCCACCGCCCGCATCAAGCTCGTCCGGGCCGGCCTGCTCGATCCGCACGCGCGCGAGGCGCGGTTCAGCGAGCCTCAGCCCTAAAGCTCACACACCAAACAGAATCTCGACCAGCACCAGCACCAGCACCAGCATGATTCCGGCGAACTCCACGAAGAGCTTTGTGAAAATAACCGCGCCCACCCGCCATCTCTACATCGTTCACATGACGGCCCCCATGATCAAGGCGCCCAGGAACATCAGCATCACCAGCTTCACCAGAAAGATGGCGATCAGCACGAACCACGTCTCGTCGGAGTCCAGATCGAACAGCCAACTGAACAGCATGCAGTTCAGCAGGAACCAGGCGGGCACGCTGGCATAGATGATGCCTCCCGTGAGCGCTTCTGCCAAAAGGTAGAACGCCTCGGAGAAGAGGTAGATCGCCGGGAGCTTGACCAACGCGCTAAACAGGTTGCCGAAGCTGACACCCAGAACCATGGAGCACGCGCAGCATCCGAGCAGCATGATAATCGTGCCCACAAAGGTCATGAGCATCAACCCGCCGATCATCACGCCGATCGCCACGGTGCTGACGATGGCCTCTTCGGTTGCGCTTACGTCGGCAGCATCCTTTTCCAACTGCGCTTTGTAATTCTGTTCGTAATACGAGAAATCGGCTTTGTTCCAACCCGACTCTTCCTTTTCAGCGTAGAACGCGCCCCACCGCTCATCCGACCAATCCGTATCCGCATCGGACTCGATCTGACCGGTGATGATCGCATCGATTTCAGCGTCCTCCACGCTGCGCTCGATGACCTCGGTCCCGTTTTCCCCTTCGACTTCAACCCACGGAATATGGATCTTCTCCTGTTCGTACTGCGTGGTCCGGTCATTCAAGCCGAATTGCTTTTCCCACTCGGCCTGCTCGGCCAATTCGGCTTGCACAAACAGGTGCGCCGCGAGAATAAAAATCCCCAGCCCCACCGTGAGCAGGATGCCCGGCGCGATCCATTCTTTAAAACGGTGGGCCCGTTCCAGCTCTTCCCGCTCTTGCTGCTTGAGTTCCTCGACGGTTGCGGTCTGGCTGGTCCGCATCGATCGACCGGTCTTCAGGTTGTAGCCGCACGACACGCAGATCACCGCCCCGTTGTCGAGCTCCGCATCGCACTTTGGACACCGGTTGTCGGTCTGATGCGTTGGCGGCAGCGGCGGCGGCGTGCCTTCCAACTCGAGCAGGCCTTCGTTCGATGGCAGCGGCGGAGGCGCCGGATCGCTTTCAGGCTGGGCCTTGGGGTCCGATTTAGGCGTGGGTGGCGCGTCGGCGA
Source organism: Phycisphaeraceae bacterium (assembly GCA_028281485.1). Taxonomy (GTDB): domain Bacteria; phylum Planctomycetota; class Phycisphaerae; order Phycisphaerales; family Zrk34; genus JANQHD01. The sequence goes on along the minus strand of JANQJT010000018.1, from coordinate 9,160 downwards.
TCGGATCGTCACCGCCGGCCCTGACCATGCGGAAGACCGCCCCACAGGAACACTTGATCTTGCGCCCGGCGTACTTTTCGTTCCACTTGTATTTCTTGCCACACGCGTGGCACACAACCCAATCGGACATGTCCCCGCCCCTCGTCAATACGCGGCTGAATCGCCTGAAAGATGCCATACGATAACGCCAGAACGCGGGGCGACGCAACGGTTTTCCGTCAGTGAATGTGACAGCGAACCTGGCGAGATTTAAACCGCCTGCGGATGGTCATCAGCGACCATCGCCAGATCGGCGGCGGCGGCGTTGGACGAGACCTGATCGATGTTCTTGCACCCGGGGATGACGCACGTCACCGCGGGGTGCAGCAGGCACCAGGCTAGCGCCCAATGCGCCATGTCGACACCGGCCGGTAACTCATCGGCCATGATCTTCTGCACGGCCTCAAGCTTCTGGCGCTGGTCTTCCGGATCGTGCCACTTGCCGCGCACCTCGTTGTCACCAAACCGATGGCCGGGCTTGTACTTGCCGCTGAGGTATCCGCTGGCCAGCGGCACGCGCGCCAACACACCCACGTCCTGCTCGATACACGAAGGGAAGATGTCCGGCTCGGGCCTTTTGTCGAGTCGGTTGTAGACACACTGGATCGCGGTGACGTTGTAGTCGGTTGAAGCCCGGACCTGATCGAGGTGAGTCTCGGTCTTGCCGGTGATGGAGTTACCGATGTGGCGGACCTTGCCTTCGTCCACGGCCTTGCCCAGTTCCGCCCGCACGTCGTCGCTGAAGAACTCTTCCGCCCGCCAGGAGTGGTACTGATACAGATCGATGTAATCGGTGCGTAGGGCGCGGAGCGAGGCTTCGAGTTGTGAGCGGACGTCGGCGGCGCTGCGCGGCTCGGAGCGATCGAAAGGCGCGTTGAACTTGTGTCCGAACTTCGTCGCCAGCACCCAGCGGTCGCGGTCACGCTCGATCGCGGCGCCGATGAACGCCTCGGACGTGTGATCGCCGTAGCACTCGGCGGTGTCGATCAGCGTGATGCCCACCTCGCGGGCGCAGTCGAACATCGCGTCGACCTCGCCTTGCGTGAAGTCCTTGCCCCACTCGCCGCCGAACTGCCACGTGCCCATGCCGATGACGGACACCTCCAGGCCGCTTCGGCCCAGCCTGCGATAACGCATGATCTGCTCCTGGTGATGGAATCAGGTCCCGCTGCGGAGGAAGTATTCCATCAGCTCGTGGCCGAACTCGATCTCGAGGCCGGACTCTTTGGCGTTGGCCTCGCTCATGGGCAGCTCGCGCAGCTTGGCGACGCCGGTGCCGACCATCATGAACGGCGGCGGCGTGGCGTCGTGCTTGCGGTCGTGCACGCAGGTGTAGTGATCCGGCAGGTACAGCAAACGCCAGCCCTCATCGAACGTGCGCAGCTTCTCAACCACGGGGCCGACGATGTGTTTGTCGATCGCCTCGATGCTGGCGACCTTCGTGGTGGCGTCGGCCTGGTGGCTGGCTTCGTCGGGCGCCTCGACGTGCACGCAGACCAGGTCGTACACGTCCAGCGCGCCGCAGGCGTAGCGGCCCTTGGCGGCGTAGTCGGTGTCGTGGTAGCCGGTGATGCCGGGCACGTCCAGCCGATCCCATCCGATCAGCGCCGCGATGCCCGCGAGCAGGTCGACCGCGGTGATCATCGCGCCCTTCAGGCCGTAGACCTCACTGAACGGGGGGATGTCCGGTCGGTTGCCGCAGCCCCACAGCCAGACGTGCGTGGCGGGCGATTCGTTCAGCTCACGCCGCGTGGTGTTCACCTCGTGATCGGCGAACAGCTCCTCGCTGGCGGCGATCATGTCCTGGATCAGCTTCGCGTTGGGGCCGCCCTTGGGCAGGTGTTTCTTGATCGGTTCACCGGGCACGTCGTGCGGTGGGACGGTGTTGAGATCGCCGTAGTCGCGCTCGCTGCGGTCGACCATGATGTTGCGGTAGCTGACGCCGGGGTAGAACGTGATGCCGTCGGCCATGCCGCGCTCGGCGAGCAATGACGCGAAGTCCTCCAGCAGCTTCCGCCCCTCGGGCGAGGGGATGTGGCCGGCGGAGTGATCGCTCATCATACCCTCGACCGCGGTCACGAGGTTGCAGCGGAAGATCGTGTCGGTCAGGCCGGTTTCGATGCCCATCGCGGCGGCTTCGAGCGGGGCGCGGCCGGTGTGGTACACCGCCGGGTCGTAACCCAAAAGCGACATCGAACACACGTCGCTGCCGGCCGAGAAGCCCCGCGGGGTGGTGTGGACCACGCCGAGCCGGCCCTCGATCGCCAGGGCGTCGGTGTGCGGCTTGCGCGCAGCCTCGAAGGGGGTTTTGCCGTCAAGAACCTCCAGCGGGAAGTCGGCGGCGCCGTCGGGGATAATGATCGCGTATTTCATCGGTCGCGATTATAGCGAACCGGCGACCGGGCTCCCGATCCTTTTCATATTGCTTTGCCCGTTGAGCCGACTAGACTAAACAGGCAAGTCATGGAAAACGACGTTCAAATCCCGGAAGATTCCGAGCCCCAGATCCGCCAGGAAGACACCGACGACCTGTTGCCGATCCATTGGCGCAGCGGATCGCTGAAATACGCGGATTTCAAGCCCCTCACCGCCGGGGGGACGGCGGAGCTGAAGACCTGTCTCGACCGCAACCTCAACCGGGTCGTGGTTTACAAGACGCTGCACGAGGACCTGCGGGAATCGGAGATGGAGACCAAGCGGTTCCTGCGTGAGGCGCGGGTGACGGCGATGATCTCCCACCCGGGCACGGTGCCGCTCTACGAGCTGGGCCGCGACCGCGAGGGCGCGCTGTACTTCACGATGAAGAAGCTGGCCGGCCAGGACCTGCGGTCGATTTTGATGGACCTGTCGGCCAAGAAAAGGAAGACCGCCAAGGACTTCCCTCTCAGCCGCCTGATCGACACCCTCATCGCCGCCTGTCAGACGGTGGCGTTCGCCCACGAGCACGGCGTGATCCACCGCGACCTGAAGCCGGCCAACATCCTGGTCGGTGGGTTCGGCGAGGTGATGGTGCTCGACTGGGGCCTGGCCAAGGTCAAGGGCGAGGTCGAGGTGTTCACCGACGAGGAACTGAAGGGCAAGAACACCAAGTCGCTGGGCATCACCCAGCCCGGCCGGCGCTACGGCACGCCGCTGTACATGTCGCCCGAGCAGGCGCGCGGCGACGCGGACATCGACGAGCGTGCGGACATCTTCAACCTCGGCAGCATCCTCTTCGAGATGCTCACGTGGAAGAACCTGTTGTTCGGCAACACCGTGCAGGACGTGCTCAAGCAGGTGCTCGAACAACCCACGCCCGTGCCCAGCGAGATCGCGCCCGATCGGTTCATCCCCAAGGAACTCGAGGCGATCTGCATGCACTGCCTGGAGAAAGACCCCAAAGACCGCTACCCGTCGGTCATGAAGCTGATCGACGACCTGCAGCGCTACCGCGACCACCGCACCGTGTCGGTCGTGGTGCACGATCCGATGACACACGCGTGGAACTGGGTCTACCGCCACCGCGTTTTGTTGACGGCGTTGGGCGCAGCGGCGGCGGGTGCGGGGGCGACGTGGCTGTTGATGCGGTAGAGCTTGGACAACAGATGGGTCAGGGGCTGACGAGCATGGCGGCGTGGTCGTGCGCCTTGTCGTAGCTGGCGGACAGGGAGTACCAGTCGAAATCCATCGCGGCGGCTTCCACGCTGTTGCGCTGATTGATGCGGCTGCGGCGGTCGCGGACGACGAAGTCATACATCATGTCAGAGGTGTAATTGACGGTGTCGTCGAAGCTGGCAAAGCGGCGCGGCGCGATGTAGATACCACGCTCTTCGGCGTTTTCGTAGTTCTTCTGGACGTAGGCGCCGAAGCCGGACAGGTCGCTGGTGATAGCGGGGATGCCGCGCGCCACGCACTCCAGCGGGGTGTAGCCCCACGGCTCGTAGTAGCTGGGGAACACGCCCAGGTGACAGCCGCGCACGAACTGGTCGTACTCCATGCCGAACAGCGGGTTGCCGGGCGAGACGAAGTCCGGGTGGTAGATGACCTTGACCTTGTCGTGGGCGTTGTTGACGAGGTTGCACTTGCGGATGGCGTTGAGCAGGTCGTCGTTGGAGTCGTCCATCAGGTCGTGGGTGAGGATGCCGGGCAGCTCGTCGCGGCGCCACGCGGCGGCGGTGCGCTTGAGACGAAGGCGCCAGTATTCGTCAACCAAATCGTCGAGCTTGGGCACGCGGCCCATCGCGGTCTGCACGAACAGTCGATCGCCGATCTGCTGTTCGATGTTCTCACAGGTGTCGCGCAGCTCTTCCATGACGGCGCGGCTGTGCAGCACGCCGGCGTTGATCGAACGGAACGGCCGCTTGGTGATGAAGAAGCAGACCACCGTGCGGTCTATGTTGTCCTGTTGCAGGCGCCAGTTGAGGCGGGCCAGCGACTCGATGGTGACGTCGAAGCCCTTGTTGCGGAACTCGTATCGGCCGGACGTGAAGAAGTAGAGCGTCTTGTCCAGGTCGAACGGGTAGTTCGAGAAGAAGTGCCCCATCACGAAGCGGTTGATGTTCTCTTTGTACTTTCTGTGGAGGTTCTGGAACTCGTGCAGCGCGGTGAAGCGTTCGATGTTCAGCGCGTTGGGCAGGACGTGATCGACCTTGCGTTGCAGCAGGTGCTCGCACTCCCACGCGGTCACCTCGCTGACGGTGGAAAACAGGTGCGAGCCGTGCGCCGCGGCGCGCTCGAGGCGGACCTGCGGCTCGATGTTGAATCGCTTGGCCTCGGCCTCCCAGTCGACGTAGGGCAGGTGGTCGTAGAACCACGGGTCGTTCATCGCCAGGTAGCGGCCGAGCATGGTCGCGTGCGTGGTGAACACGACGCCAACGGGCAGGTTGACCCGACGGATCTCGGGGATCGCGGCGCCGCCCATCCATTCGTGGAAGTGGCCGACGATCGGTCGCTTGCCGCCCTCGCGCTCGCACAGGGCGTGGAAGAACTGCTCGACGAGGAACCCGAACAGCGCCACCTGGTCGATCATCTGGTCGCCGGCTGGCATCTGCACGTGGTGGTGCTTCCAGAACTGGTACTTGATGTCGGCGATGCGGTTGCCGGCGCACGACAGGTCCAGCAGCACGACGCGCGGGCGTCCGGTCACCAGCCAGTAGCCGAACTTCGCATCGAAACCCCACTCGCGGAAGAGCTTGACGGCCTGACCGAACGGGCCGGTCGGCGTGTGCTCCTCGAACTCCACCTCCGCGGTCTTCGGATCGTAGGGCCCGACCAGGCAGTAGCGCGTGTTCCAGCGCTTCATCATCGCCGGCACCTTGGAGCGCATGACCGTGTAGATCCCGCCGAGCTGATTGACCACTTCCCATGCCACCTCGACCAATAACGGGTCACGCTTGCGCGCCGTCGAAGAGGCGGCGGCGGAACGGCGGGTGGTGGGCGTGGTGTTCGCTCTGGCGGCCATATCAAACTCCTGGTGCGATACTCAACCTTCCGACATGTCTACGATGCGAATGGCGATCGGTTCGCCGCTGACGTCTTCGAGTTGGGCGATCGCCTCGGCCGATCGACGCAGGGCGCCGGCGGCGGACTCGTGTGTGATCACCACCAGCGGCACGAATTGCCCGGTGTTTTCCTCGTGTTGATTGACCGCGGCGATGCTCACGCCGTGCTCCCCGAGCACGCGGGTGATGTTGGCCAGCACGCCCGGTCGATCCATCACGTTCATGCGGAGGTAGTAGCGCGTGGTCACGGCGTCGGGGTCGGCGAGCTTGGGGGCGGGCTGACGGTCGGCCCAGGTGGTCATGTTCTCGAACAGCGCGGTGTACCCCCCCGCCGCGACGTTGAGCAGATCGCCGACCACGGCCGAGGCGGTGGGCATCTGACCGGCGCCTCGCCCGTAATAGAAGGTGTGACCGACGGCGTGGCCGTAGAGGCTCATGGCGTTGAAGCTGCCACCGACCTGGGCGATGGGCTCGTCGGCGTGGACGAAACACGGACCGACGCTGAGCGCCAGACCCGCGTCGGTCTGTTCGGCGATGGCCAGGAGCTTGATGCCGTAGCCCATCTCCGCGCCGAAGTCGATGTCGAACAGGTCGAGCGTGTCGATGCCTGTGCAGGGGACGTGTTCTTCTTCCACGCGAGCGCCGAAGGCCATGGACGCGAGGATGACCAGCTTGTGCATGGTGTCGCCGCCGCTCACGTCGAGCGTGGGGTCGGCCTCGGCGTAGCCCAGCTTCTGGGCGTCGGCCAGGGCCTCGGCGTAAGACTGCCCGGTGCCGATCATCTGGGTCAGGATGTAGTTGCAGGTGCCGTTGAAGATGCCGTACATCGCGGTGACGCGGTTGCCGGCGAGGTTGTGTTGCAGCGCCGTGATGACGGGGCAGCCGCCGAGACTCGAGGCCTCGTAGGCGATGGAGACGTTGTTGGATCGCGCCAGCGCGAACAGCTCCGGTCCGTGCAGACTCAGCAGCGCCTTGTTGGCGGTAATCACGTGCTTGCCGGCGGTCAGGGCGCGCTCGACGACGGACTTGGCGAAGGTCGTGCCGCCTGCCAATTCGAGCACGACGTCCATGTCGGGGGTGTTGAAGAAGGCGTCGAGGTCGTGGATGAGCGTGCCATCGGGGACCTGCGCGGTCGCTTCGCCAACGTCTTCGGCGCGGCAGAGCACGCTGCGGATCTCCAGGCGCTTGCCCAGACGCTGCGCGTAGAGGTCGGCCTCTTCCACTAAAAGCTTGACCACACCCGAACCCACCGTGCCGCAGCCGACGAGGCCGACACCTACCGAATCTTGCGCCATGACGAACTCCTGTCCTCACCCATACACATCAGAAAGGTGCTGTCAGGATAGCACAAAAGACAAATCGGCTCGACCGCGTGCAATTAAAAACCCCTCGGAGCGAGGGGGCTGGAGTCGTATCAAGATGTCTTATGCAAACGATAACGAAACTTACTTGGCGGCGGGGTAGTCGCGGACGTTGGGGCCGGTGTAGACCTGGCGGGGGCGGCAGATGCGGCCGGACTCCTTGAACGCCTCGTACCAGTGGGCGATCCACCCGGGCATGCGACCGATGGCAAACATGACGGTGAACATGTTGGTGGGGATGCCGATGGCGTTGAGGATGATACCGGAGTAGAAGTCGACGTTGGGGTAGAGCTTGCGCTCGACGAAGTACTCGTCGGTGAGGGCGGCCTCTTCCAGCTCCTTGGCGATGTCCAGCTTCGGATCGGAGATGCCCAGCGTGCTGAGCAGGTCGTCGGCGGCCTTCTTGAGGATCTTGGCGCGGGGGTCGAAGTTCTTGTAGACGCGATGGCCGAAGCCCATGAGCTTCAGCTCACGCTTCTTAACCTTTTCAACGTATTCGCTGACGGGCATGCCGGTCTGCTGAATCTGCTCGAGCATCTTGATGACGGCCATGTTCGCGCCGCCGTGCAGCGGACCCCACAACGCGCAGACGCCGGAAGCGACCGAAGCAGACAGGTTCGCACGCGACGAACCGACCATGCGAACCGTGGAAGTCGAGCAGTTCTGCTCGTGGTCGGCGTGGAGGATGAGGAACAGCGACAGGGCGCGGATGACCTCGGGTTCCGGTTCGTACCGGGCGTAGGGGATAGAGAACATCATGTGCAGGAAGTTGGCGCAGTAGCTGAGGTTCGGATTGGGGTATCGCATCGGCTGACCGATGGACTTCTTGTAACTGAAGGCGGCGATGGTGCGGACCTTACTGATGAGCTTGGCCGCGGCCAGGGGCATGTGCTCGTCGTCTTCCAGCTGCATCATGTCCGGGTGGTAACAGGCGGACGCGTTGATCATGGCCGAGAGGATGGCCATGGGATGGCCGTACGGCGGAAAACCCTCGAAGGCGTTGCGCAGGCCCTCGTGGAGCATCTCGTTTTCGGTCAGCAGCCAGCGGAAGTGGGACAGCTCGTCGGCGGTGGGCAGCTCGCCCCAGATCAGCAGGTAGGCGACCTCGGCGTAGCTGCTGTGTTCGGCGAGTTGTTCGATGGGGTAGCCGCGGTAGCGGAGGATGCCCTTGTCGCCGTCGATGTAGGTGATGTCGGAGCTGCAGGCGCCGGTGTTGCCGTAGGCGGGATCGATTGTGATGTGCCCGGTCGAGCCGCGCAGCGCCGCGATGTCGATGGCGTGTTCGTTCTCGGAGCCCACCACCACGGGCAGCTCCAGCGACTGACCGTCGGGCAGCGTCAGGTGTGCGGTCTTGGATTCGGTATTGGGGGATTTGACTTCGGTGGCGTTCGACATGGGTCGCTCCTCTAACTCCAACCTGCGACGGCGGGATAGCGCGTGTGCGTCGGTCTAAGATCAAACGGGCCGAAATGAAGAATCCGAAAGCGGTATTCGGTTAACGATTACGGCCACACGCATTCTAGCGGAAAAACCCTGCGTTTGCATTGGTGAACGACATTGTTCAAAAAAACAGGCGGGAACGCCTGTTCGACGATCCCGCCTACCGTTCAACCTGCATGAACGTAGCTGAGACTTAATCACTCCGGCAGGTTCAGAAATACGAAGCTGTCCTGCCATCCGCCGCGCGTGGGCACGGCGACGCGCAAACGCACGCCTTGGTGAGGGTCTACTTCTTCGATCGCTTCGGTCAGCTCTTCGAGCGTCGCAACCTTCTGTCCCTGCACCTCGGTGATGACCATGCCGGTCCGCAGATCGACGGACTCGGCGGCGCTGCCGGGACGGACGGACTCGATGATGACACCGTCGCGCTGTTCGAGGCGGTAGCGTTGGGCTTTCTCGTCGGTCATCGAATCGAGCTTGGTCAGGCCGAGCCGTTGCAGCGGCTTCAGTTTTTCGCTGACCTCATCGGACATCGCGTCTTCGGCTTCGTCTTCACTGCCGGGCAGGTCGATCGCCACGGCGCTGGAAGAAGGCAGCTCGGCGAGGGTGACGGTGTGGGTCTGACGCTCGCCGCGTCGCACGACGGTGACCTCGGTATCGACGTTCGGGCCGAGGTCGGCGATGACGTTGCGCAGCTGCTCGGCGTCGAAAATCTTCTTCCCGTCGATCTCCACGATCACGTCACCGATCTGCAGCCCCGCCTCTCCGGCCGGCCCGTCGGGCAGCAGGTTGTCGACCAGCACGCCGCGGTCCTGTCCGAACGATTTGAGCAGTTTCGGG
>JANQJT010000344.1 GCA_028281485.1 Phycisphaeraceae bacterium | reverse complement strand
AGGGGGAGATTAGCGCGTGGGATCGTGCGAACGAGAGTTGGATTGTCGCGTGAGGTGAAGTTTGCGTGTTGATTGATGAGGCGGAGCCCTGGTGGTTCCGCTTTTTTATTGCGCTTGGAAGGGGAGTTTCGGGTATGGGGAGGGTGTGGATTGGGCTATAATCGTGGTGTGAAGGGTTTCGATCATTCACAGGGTGCCGTGAAGCTGCTGACCGGAAAGGACCTGCCCGCGGAGGGTCGGGATCGCTTGCTGGTTGTGGCTATCGATTTGATTTACGCCGATGGGTTTGGGGCGGTGGACGCGGCGCGCGTTTGCGCGGAGTCGGGTATGACGTCGGCGCAGTTCGAGGAACACTTTGGTGGGATCGAGGACCTGTTCGAGCAGGCGGTGCGTTTGCACGACGCGTGGGAGCGTGAGGCGTGGCTGCGGTGCGTGGAGGAGATCGCGCCGGGCGACCCGCGGGGTCAGCTGCTGGCGGTGTTTAACTTCATGGAGGACGTGTTCCGGAATCCGAACTACAAGGGGTGTCTGTTCATCACGGCGGCGGGGGCGTTTTCGGATCGGGATCACCCGGTGCACAAGGCGTGCCGGGAGCACAAGCGTGAGACACGGCGGTGGATCGCGGAGATGGCGAGGGCGGCGGGCGTGGTGTACCCGGACTGGTTCGCCGATGAGTACATGGCGATCTTCGAGGGGGCGTTGATTCTGGAGCAGGTGCACCAGCACGACGACGCGGTGCGTGTGACGCGGCCGATGATCGAGCGGCTGCTGGCGACGCATCTGGATGAGACGTAAAGGCGCGTTGTCCGTGGGGGAGTCGGGGGGCTATCATTGGGGCCATGGCCTATCAAACACTGCAAGATTTCGTCGCGGCGCTGGAGAGGGCGGGTGAGCTGTCTCGTGTGACGGCGCCGGTGAGCGCGGAGCTGGAGATCACGGAGGTCGCGGACCGCGTGAGCAAGAGCGAGGCGGCGTCGCGTTCGGCGGTGGCGGCGCAGACCGATCCGCGGCACCACACGCTGGGCGGGAAGGGGTTGCTGTTTGAGAGCGTCGAGGGGAGCGCGTTGCCGGTGGGGATCAACCTGTTCGGCAGTTATCGCCGGGTGGAGATGGCGCTGGGGTGCGGGGACGGGGGGTTCGAGGGGTTGGCGGCGCGGGTGGAGTCTTTGGTGAAGCCGGAGCCTCCGACGGGGTTGATGGAGAAGATGAAGAAGGGTTTGGAGCTGGCGAAGATCGCGAGCTTCGCGCCGAAGGTGGTGCGGCGTGGGGTGTGCCAGGAGGTGGTGAAGACGGGGGACGAGGTGGACCTTTTTGAGCTGCCGATTCTGAAGTGTTGGCCGCTGGACGGCGATCCGTCGGCGGTGGGGTTCGGGCTGAGCCCGGACGAGGCGGGGACGGGCGCGGGGGGCGGGCGTTACATCACGTTTGCGGGGATGTACACGGTTCATCCGGACGACGCGGGCAAGGGTGAGGGTGTGCCGCGTCCGAGCCGGAACATCGGGATGTACCGAGCGCAGCTGATCGATTCGAAGCGGACTGCGATGCACTGGCACGTGCATCACGACGGGGCGCGTCACTGGCGGGCTTGGAAGGGGCGTGGTGAGAGGATGCCGCTGGCGATCGTGTTGGGTGGCGAGAGCGTGTTGCCCTATGCGGCGACGGCGCCGCTTCCGCCGGGCATCAGCGAGCTGCTGTTTGCGGGGTTCCTGAACGACGGCGCGATCCCGCTGGTGAAGTGCAAGACGGTGGACCTGGAGGTTCCGGCCAACGCGGAGATCGTGATCGAGGGGTACGTGTCGACGGAGGCGGGGACGATCGGGTTGACGCGCGAGGAGATGGCGGCGAGCGGTGGGGACGTTGGCGCGGGCGCGGTGGTGGAGGGGCCGTTCGGTGATCACACGGGTTTTTATTCGCTGCCGGATCGATACCCGGTGTTCGAGGTGACGGCGATCACGCATCGGACGAATCCGATCTATCCGGCGACGGTGGTGGGTCTTCCGCCGCAGGAGGATTACTACCTGGGCAAGGCGACGGAGCGGATCTTTTTGCCGCTGCTGAAGACGCTGGTGCCGGACATTATTGATTATGATTTGCCGATGTTCGGTGCGTTTCACAACTGCGCGTTTATTCAGATCCGCAAGGAGTATGCGTTGCAGGCGCGGCGTGTGATGCACGCGATCTGGGGCGCGGGTCAGATGGCGTGGACGAAGATGCTGGTGGTGGTGGACGACGATGTGGATGTGCACGATCACGAGGCGGTGTTGTTCCATCTGTGTGCGAACTGTGATCCGGGGCGGGACGTGGAGGTGGTGAGCGGGCCGCTGGATATTCTGGATCACGCTGCGCCGGGGTTGGGGGTGGGGCACAAGATGGGATTTGACGCGACGCGTAAGATCGCGGGCGAGGAGGTGGGCGGTCACGCGGTGCGGGCGTATCCGCCGGTGTTGAAGATGAGCGACGCGATCAAGAAGCGCGTGGATGAGCGGTGGGGCGAGCTGTTTGGGTGAGGCGGGTTCAGGGGTTGGTGTCGGGGGGCGTGAACTGGATAGAGATGGCCCATTGGTCGGCGTCTTTGGGTGAGGCGGTGACTACGAAGCGACCTGAGTCGGGTTGCTCGAGGGTTATCGGTGTTGAATCGTTGCGATCGAATGTCGCATAGCCGAACTGGCTGCCCTTGGGTGACCAGAATGCCGCTTTCACTTGATCGGTGCTGTTGTGGGTGATCAGTATGAGTCTTGTGTTGTCTCCTGAGCCGGTGAAGAAGCAGGGGAAGTGGCCGACGGGGACGGTCTTGGTGATTTTTCCCTCGACGAGTGGGGTGGCGCCGAGTTCTTCGAGTTGCTCGGGGGGCATGGGATCGGTGTAGAAGAGCTGGTTGTGTGAGCCGGTCTTGCCGAAGCCGAAGATGTAGTAGTGGTAGAAGTAGATGTTTTTTTGTTCGATGGTGATGCGGTAGGCCTCGTCGATGGCGGCCCTGGCCTTGTGGCGGTCGGCGGGGGTGCCGAGGTAGCGTTGGGCCATCTGGAAGTGCCAGTAGGGGTCGTCTTCTTTGGGGTTCTGCTCGTGGATGATTCGGGTGCGTTTGCGTTGTTCGCCGTTCATGACGGGTTCGAGTGTGAGCAGGAGGGGTGAGTTTTCAGGGAGGGCGATGAACAGTTCGTTGATGGCGGTTTGCATCTGGAGGCGGGTGAAGGGGCGGGAGTAGTCGGCCATGTAGGTGAAGGCGTAGCCGGGTTGGCCGTAGGGGTTGGTGTAGGTGTCTTTTGTGGTTTGGAGGGAGAGGGTGAGCCGTTCGTCGCCGCGTTCGAAGCGGTGGAATCGGGTCTTTTGTGTGTGGGTCCAGCCGTCTTGTGTGAGTTTTTTGGTGAGGTCTTCGGCGGCGGCGTTGGGTTGTGAGCGGGAGTGGAGTGAGAAGGTGGATTGCTGGTGTGTGAGGAAGGTGGGGCCGGAGGAGAGGCGGACGGGGTTGTAGTCGTCGAAGGCCTTGATGTGGACGGGGGGTTCGGCGGGGTTGCCGAAGGCGGCGGCGGGGAGCTGGGGCCAGTCGGGCGCGGCATTGTGGAGGTAGAGGATGCGTGCGGTGATGTCGGTTGTGATGCGGTGGGGGTTGATGTTGGGGGCGTCGCGGTGGTCGGGGTCGGCGTGGCGGTAGTGGTAGCGGTTGACCAGGAGGTGGGTGAGCGTGGGTGGGCTGTCGACGTTGGACAGGTGCCAGGGCTTGTTGCCGACGTAGACGTAGATGGAGTGTTCGAACTCGGGGTTCTGGTGTGTGTCGACGGTGTCCTGTGCGATGGAGGCGGAGATGGTGATGAAGCAGTCGGGTCTTGGGCCGTCGGTGAAGCCGGTGGTGGAGACAGCGACGTGTTGGGTGAAGTCGAGTGTGTCGAGGCGGTCGCGGAGGGCGTTGGCGATGGGGAGTGCGACGTCGTTGCGGGCGAAGATGACGATGCGCTCGAAGCGGTGGTAGTGATTGAGGTCGTGGTAGGCGTTTTCGGTGGAATGGGTGTGGTGTAGGCGGGCTTCGGCCGGTGGGGTGCTGCCGGGGCGTAGATAGAAGAGGGAGGCGGCCACGGCGATGGCGAGCAGGAGGACGTAAGTGATCGGGTGGGTCTTGGTGCGTTTGGGTTTGGGCGCGGCGGGATCGGGTGTTGATGTCATGGCATCGCTCCGGAAATGGTTCGGTGGGGAAGGGGTTGTGATTATACCGGGAGCGTTGGGGGGAGGGAGGTGTGGTGTGTGTTTAGGGGTTGGGGGGGGAGTAGGTGACGTCGATGCGCCAGTCTTTTGGTCCGTGGGGGTTG
>JANQJT010000280.1 GCA_028281485.1 Phycisphaeraceae bacterium | reverse complement strand
TCGGAGTGGGGGGCGACCTGTCGGGCGAAGAGTGCCTGGGCGGAGGCGCTGGTGGCCTTGACGCGGTCGTAGACCTCGGGGGGGAAGGAGCGCATCTTGTTGTTGGCCCAGACGCAGACGTCGTTGTCGTCGACGATGCAGACGCCTTCGCCGATGGTGTTGAGGACGAGTGAGGCCTGGCGGTCGAAGAGGGAGCGTTCGAGGGGGAGGAAGTCGCCGACGTCGGCGAAGATGCCGGCGTACATGTGGTGGCGGAGGGCGTAGACGGCCTCGTCGGGGTTGTCGAACTGGTCGATGTCGTAGATGTTTGCGAGCGCTTCGGCGACCGCGGAGCGATCGATGCTCTTTCCACCGAGGACGAGGATGCGCGGCCTTTGATCGTTCATACAGCAATCCTTCGATCAGATACCGGTTCAAGGCTAAACGTGTGATGCTAGCGTTAAAGTCGCGGTGTCGTCAATCTTATTATCGCCCAAATGGGTAAGATGGATGAACAAATAGGGGTTATCCCTTGGGGCGTATCGGTGGGCGATCGCCGATAAGATGGTGGCTGACGGACAGCAAGGACGGTTCGGTCGTGAAAGAGCTTGACCAGATTATCTCGGGTTTGGGATTGAGCCACGTGTCGGGTCCGCGTGAGGTGGTGCTGACGGGGGTCACGGACGACAGCCGGCGCGTGGCGGCGGGGAACCTGTTTATCGCGCGGCGTGGGACGGCGAAGGACGGGCAGCGGTACGTGGCGGACGCGATCGAGCGGGGCGCGGCGGCGGTGATCTCGACGCACCCGGGGGTTGGGGGCGAGGGTGTGTCGTGGTGGACGATCGATGAGCCGGGCGCGATCACGGCTGAGGTGGCGGAGCGGTTCTACGACCGCCCTTCCGAACAGTTGAAGTTGATCGGTGTGACGGGGACGAACGGGAAGACGACGGTGGCGTACATGGTGCGCCACCTGATGGGCGCGGCGGGTGTGAAGTGCGGGATGATGACGACGGTGGAGATCGATGACGGGGTGGAGAGCCGAGTTGCTGAGCTGACGACGCCGGGCGCGTGCGAGATCAGCCGGGCGCTGGCGCGGATGGTAGACAGCGGGTGCGAAGCGTGCGTGATGGAGGCGTCGAGCCATGCGCTGGACCAGGGAAGGTGTGACGCGCTGGATTTTGATGTTGCGGTGTTCACGAACCTGACGGGCGACCACCTGGATTATCACGGGTCGATGGAGGCGTACGCGCAGGCGAAGGCGAAGCTGCTTGCGCGATCGAAGGCGCACGTGGTGAACCTGGACGATCCGTGGTGTGAGCGGATGGTGGATGTGTCATCGGCGCACGTGATGGGGTTCGGGCTGGGGGATGAGCGTGAGGGGACGCGTTGGCGGGCGCAGCTGTGCGGTGTGGGAACGGATGGGACGCGTGCAAGGCTGGAGGGGTTTGACGGCGTGGGCGGTGAGGTGACGCTGGGGATGCTCGGGGAACACAACGTTTACAACCTGCTTGGTGCGCTGGGGGCGACGAGTGCGTGCGGGGTTGGGTTGGAGGATTGGTCGGAGGCGATCGCGTCGCTACGCGGCGCGCCCGGGAGATTGGAGCGTGTGAGCGAGAGGGATGATGCGTTCACGGTGCTGGTGGATTACGCGCACACGGATGATGCGTTGCGGAATGTGCTGCGGGCGCTTCGGCCGGTCGTGCCGGATGGGGCGAAGCTGCGCGTGTTGTTCGGTTGTGGGGGTGATCGGGATATGACCAAGCGGCCGCGTATGGCGGAGGCGGCGTGCGGGTTGGCGGACGCGGTGGTGGTGACGAGCGACAACCCGCGGACGGAGAAGCCGAGCGCGATCATCGATGCGATCATGGGGGGTGTGAGCGAAGCGGATCGCGTGCGGGTGCGGCGGATCGAGGATCGGGCGGAAGCGATCGAGAATATCATTCGTGACGCGGAGGCGGGTGATGTCGTGCTGCTGGCGGGCAAGGGGCACGAGGATTACCAGATCATCGGGACGCAGAAGATTCATTTGGACGATCGGGAGGTGGCGCGGGGTGTGTTGGAGGGTTTGCGTTGAGCTTCTGGACGCTGGACAACCTGTGTGAGGCGGCGGGTGGACGGTGGTTGCGCGGACTGAGTAGTGAGGTGGATGTGTTCGGTGTGAGCACGGACAGCCGCACGATCGAGGCGGGACAGGTGTTTGCGGCGATACGTGGGGAGCGTTTCGATGGTCATGAATACCTGGAGCAGGCGACGGCGCGGGGCGCGGCGGTGTTGATGATCGATCGGGAGGATGTCGATCCGGGGGCTGGGGGCGCGGTGATGTTGGTGGAGGATACGGTTGCGGCGATGGGTCGTATGGCGAAGGCGTATCGGCAGGCGCTGGGTGGGAAGGTGATCGCGATCACGGGGTCGGCGGGGAAGACGACGACGAAGCAGATGGTGGACGCGGTGTTGGGTGTGCGTTTCCGGGGGCATGCGGCGGAGAAGAGTTTTAATAATGAAATCGGTGTACCGTTGACGCTGTTGAATGCGCCGACGGATAGTGAATACGTGGTGGTGGAGATCGGGACGAACGCGCCGGGTGAGGTGGCGGAACTGGGAGCGATGGTTGAGCCGGATATCGCGGTGATCACGATGGTGGGCAGGAGTCACCTGGAGAAGCTGGGGACGGTGGAGGGTGTGGCGGCGGAGAAGGCGGCGCTGCTGGGGTGTGTGCGCGCCCGCGGGGTGTCGATCGTGAATGGGGATTCGGCGCTGCTTGAGCCATACGTGGAGGGGATGGCGGGTGTGGTGCGGTTCGGGGCGCGGGCGGGGTGCGATTTGCAGCTGACGGCGTGTGAGACGGAGGGGGGACGGGTGCGGTTCACGGTCAACGGGTGTGATGATTATGAGCTAGCGATGGAGGGTGCGCACAACGCGACCAATGCGCTGGCGGCGGTGGGCGTGGGTCAGACGATGGGGCTGAGTGTGGAGGAGATTCGCAAGGGGCTTGGCGGGGTGCGGGGGGCGGCGATGCGGATGAGTGTGCAGGAGGTGGGCGGGGTGACGGTGTTGAACGGTGCGTACAACGCGAACCCGGAGTCGATGGGGGCGGCGATCGACGTGTTGAAGGCGCGGGCGTGTGAGGGGAAGCGGGTGGCGGTGCTGGGGGACATGCTGGAGATGGGGGATCACGGGTTGGGCGTGCATCGGGAGTTGGGTCAGCGATTGGGTGGGAGCGGGATCGATGTGGTGGTGTTGATCGGACCGTTGATGCGCGAGGCGGGCGAGGCGATGATCGGCGGGGGCTACGCGGGGCAGTTGATCCGAGCGGCGACGCTGGACGAGGCGGTGTGTGATCGGGTGGCGGCGATGGTGGGCGCGGGGGACGTGGTGTTGTTGAAGGGGTCGCGTGGGATGGGTCTGGAGCGGTGCGGGCAGGCGATAAGAGCACGGATCGGGGGCGGATAGCCGATGAGATGCCAGTAGAGGGTAAAGCTTGGTATAACGGGCGCGCATGATTTACTTGTTGATCCAATGGATGGAGCAGTGGCTGGAGGGAATCGGCCTGGGATTCCTGCGTGTGTTCGTGTACCAAGACACGTTCCGGGCGGTGGCGGCGGCGATATTGGCGTTCGCTGTGGTGGTGGGTTCGGGCAAGTGGACGATCCGGAAGCTGCTGAAGCTGAAGATCGGGGACAACCCGGAGTTCAATCACTCGGACCTGAATCGTTTGATGCGTCAGAAGGCGGCGACGCCGACGATGGGCGGTGTGTTGGTGGTGGTGGCGATCGGGATCGCGACGCTGCTGCTGGCGAACATCACGGAGTTCTACGTGCAGATGGCGCTGGTGTGCCTGGTGTTGTACGCGGGGCTGGGGGCGATGGACGACTGGCTGAAGCTAACGAGTCAGCGGCGAAACCCGAACGACCGGGAGGGGTTGCGGGCGTGGGAGAAGTTTGTGTTCCAGATCGGCTGGGCGCTGGTGCTGGGGCTTTTTATTCATCACCACGGGGAGTACACGTATCAGCAGGCGTTGGCGGAGAACCTTCCGCAGGAGACGCCGAACATGACGCACATCTTGAACCTGCCGTTCCAGCGGACGTGGATGCCGGGGACGGGCGTGGAGAACCCGGCGTTGATCGTGCTGGGGCCGTGGTCGTTTGGGATCTTGACGCTTCTGATGATCAGCGGGTTTTCGAACGCGACGAACCTGACGGACGGGATGGACGGGTTGCTGAGCGGCGTGATGATCGTGGTGAGCCTGGCGTTTTTGGTGTTGTGTCTGATCGCGGGGATCGAGGAGTGGGCGAAGTATCTGCTGGTGCCTTACGTGCCGTATTCGAGCGAGCTGGCGATCGTGGCGGGGGCGATGAGCGGCGCGTGCCTGGGGTTCCTGTGGTTCAACTGTCACCCGGCGCAGGTGTTTATGGGGGACACGGGTTCGTTGCCGCTGGGTGCGCTGATCGGTTACATCGCGGTGGTGATCCGGCAGGAGCTCTTGTTGATCCTGATCGGCGCGGTGCTGGTGGCGGAGGCGTTGAGCGTGATCGTGCAGGTGGGGTATTTCAAGCTGAGCAAGGGGTCTCGTATCTTCCGGTGCGCGCCGATCCATTACCACTTTCATCTGTCGGGGTGGAGCGAGCAGCAGGTGGTGGTGCGTTTTTGGCTGATGACGGCGTTGATGGCGGTGGTGGCGTTGGCGACGATCAAGCTGCGTTAGCGGGAGATTTCCTCTAAATGGTGTAACGGGTGGGTCTGAGGATCGTCTCATAGCGATTGGGCGTGCGGTGCGCTACAATCGCGGGCTTTCAAGGATGAGACGCGTGACGCAGGTGAGTGAAGACATTGAGATGAACGGTGGCGTGGGGCTCGACGCGTGCGAGCCGGCGGTTGAGCCGACGAGTCAGCCGATGTCGACGGGGCCGGCGGGTCTGCCGACGCATCTGCCGATGTGGAAGATGGTGTTGGCGTTGGCGATGTGGCCGATGCTGGAGCAGTTGCTGGGGGCGCTGATCGGGACGGTGGACACGATCCTGGCGGGCCGGATGGTGCCGGCGGCGATGGAGGCGATCGGCACGTCGGGTTACATGCTGTGGTTGATGGGGTTGTTGCAGGGCGCGGTGGGTGTGGGGTCGACGGCGATTATCGCGCGGCACGTGGCGCGGGCGGAGTACTCCAAGGCGGACGATGCGCTGGGGCAGTCGATGTACCTGGCGTTTGTGTGGGGGCTGGCGAACGCGGTTTTGTTCTGGGTGACGGCTCCGTACCTGGGTTTGATCACGTCGCTGGAGGGTGATGCGCTGGCGTTCTGCACGCTGTACCTGCGGTACCTGGCGCTGGTTGCGCCGTGCCGGGCGGTGATCTTCATTGGTGCGGCGTGCCTGCGGGGTGCGGGCGATACGCGCAGCCCGTTTTTCGTGATGTTGCTGGTGAACGTGGTCAACACGCTGGTGAGCGTGGTGCTGGTGCTGGGTTTCGGCGTGGGGTTCCGCGGGATCGCGATCGGGACGATGGTGGCGTGGGTGGTGGGATCGGTGGTGATGTGGGGGTTGTTGCAGAGGGGTCGGGGTGGGATTCGTTTGCATCTGCCGAACCTGAAGCCGCAGCGTGAGATGTTGGGCAGGCTGCTGCGGGTGGGCGTGCCGTCGCTGATCGAGAACGTGGGGCACTGGGGCGGGAACCTGCTGGTGGTGGTGATGGTGGGTTACCTGGCGAAGTTGGGTTTGAACGAGTCGCCGATGGGATCGCAGATCGTGGGGATACGCATCGAGGCGTTCAGCTTTCTGCTGGGGTTTGGGTTTAACATCGCGGCGGCGACGATTGTGGGCCAGTACCTGGGGGTGGGGGATGTCCAATCGGCGAAGCGTGCGACGTGGGTGGCGACGGGTTACACGGTGGCGATCATGGTGTCGCTGGGCGTGTTGATGATGACGATACCGGCGACGCTGACGTGGGTCTTCACGGACCAGGAGCCGTTCCTGACGGACGTGCCGCCGTTGATTTTCCACGCGGGTTGGGCGCAGCTGGGGTTTGCGTTCTTCCTGGTGCTCAGCGGTGCGCTGCGCGGCGCGGGGGATACGAAGACGACGATGTGGATGACGTACGGGTCGACGTTTGGTGTGCGGTTGCCGCTGACGTGGCTGGTGGGGATTCACCTGGGGTACGGTCTGGAGGGGATATGGGTAGTGCTGTCGGGAGAGCTGACGCTGCGGGGTGGGTTGTTCTTGTGGCGGTTCCTGCACGGCGGCTGGGCGCGGGTGAGGGTGTAAAGAAAAACCGGCCCGTTTGGGCCGGCGGGTGGTTTCGATTTGTGATGGGAGTTAGGCGGCGCCTTCGGCGGGGGGAA
>JANQJT010000243.1 GCA_028281485.1 Phycisphaeraceae bacterium | reverse complement strand
GTGCTGACGTCGGTGCCGCACCCGATCGCGGCGATCCCCGCGGTGTTGTTGGCGTGGTTCTTCGAGCCGCTCATGCCGGGGCTGCTCGGGTTCGCGGCGGGCGCGATGATCTTCCTGGTGATCGTGGAGCTGATCCCCGAGGCGCTGGAGACCGAGAAGCCGGGGCGCATCGCGTGGGCGTTTGTGATCGGCTTCTGCCTGATGCTGCTGATCCAGGTGCTGCTGTGACACGGTCTCGTGAGGTGCTTGATGTCGTCTGAACCGAATGTCACAAGGCTGACGTACAAGTGCTCACGGTGCGGCGGGAAGGTCACCGCCAGCGTGCACGACATCGGCCAACAGGCCCCATGCCCCCACTGCGGCTACACCAATCGCGTGCCCTTCCCCAAGCGGCGCACCGGCGACGCCATCGAAGACGACGGCCAACTCAACATGCCCACGCGCTCCAGCCACGTCAACTACCACGATCATCTCGAAACCGAAGCCCGCACACACCGCGACGAAACCGCTGCGACCGAAGACGGCGCGTCGTCAACATCCCACCCGCTGCGCACGGCGCTGGTGGTGTTCAATATCGTGATGGTGTTGGTGATTGTCGCGATCGTGGTGTGGCAGCTGACCTCGGGCGGCGGGCCCGCCGACTCACCATAGCCTGCCGAGCACGTCGGTGAACGAGATCTTGTCGACTTCCTGCTGGATCTGTTTTTCGATCTCGTCGTACTCGTGCACGGCCGGGGCGGCGACCAGCGGGGTGGGCCCGTCGTGTTGCTTGCGCACCAGGCCGAGCGAGCCGTCACCGGTGACGGTCACGATCCATCGGCCCTCGTCCAGCGCGCGGTAGACGGCGTTGCCGTGCTTGACGTTCGGGTCGGACCAGTCGACGTCGACGATATGCGGATCGATGATCACGCCGTCGCGCGGCGGCGTGTTGTGGTCGTACACGCGGCGGATCCATAGGCGGCCGTCCATCACCAGGTAGTCGCAGTAGATCTCTTGCGATGGGTGGAACGGCGTGTCGATCAGTTGGTCCTGGCCGTCGGTCGTGCGGATCGACACGCTGAGCGCGTCTTCGGTGACGATCAGCTCGGTGACGGCGCTGCGGCGGACCGCCTCGTTATAGACCAGGCGGAGGTCTTCGTATTCGTGGCTGATCTGTTGGAGTCGATCGCGGTAGATGTCGTTGGCGATGCGTTGCTGCATGAGGCGATAGCCGACCGCGGCGCCGGCGGTGAAGAGGATGAGAAAGGCGGCGGACGTGAGCAGGCGGGACAGACGTACCATGGCGTTGCTCCGGTAGGGGGCCACGGGGTGATATCGACCAACGGGCCGCGCGGTCT
This sequence comes from Phycisphaeraceae bacterium, assembly GCA_028281485.1. Taxonomy (GTDB): domain Bacteria; phylum Planctomycetota; class Phycisphaerae; order Phycisphaerales; family Zrk34; genus JANQHD01. The sequence continues at coordinate 4,590 of JANQJT010000243.1, read as the reverse complement.
GCAATGTCGGGTTTTTAGTTGATCAGCCAGTCCAGCAGGGTGTCGATCTCGATCGAGCCGAAGCTGGTGAACTGGTCGCTGGCGGCGTAGGGCACGATGAGTCGGCCGTTGTGTTCCATTGCGCCGCAGGTGTAGACGACGTTGGGCACGTAGCCGTCGCGCTCGCACTCGTTGGGGGTGATCAGCGGTTCGCGGAGCTGGCCGATGATCTTGGTTGGGTCGTCGAGGTCCAGCAGCATGGCGCCGATGCAGTACTGTCGCATGGGGCCGACGCCGTGCGTGAGCATGATCCAACCCGCCTCGGTCTCGATCGGTGAGCCGCAGTTGCCGATCTGCATCAGCTCCCACGGCGCCTTGGGGGTGGTCAGCGGTTCGGCCGACTCCCAGAAGTGGACCATGTCGGAGTAGCTGATGAACAGGTTCTCGCCGTCGATGCGGCTGCACATGACGTAGTGGCCGTCGATCTTGCGCGGGAACAACGCCATGCCCTTGTTGACGGCGCAGGCGCCGTTGAGGGTGTGGATGCGGAGGTTGTTGAAGTTGCGGGTCTCCATGAGCTGCGGCAGGGCGGTGAAGCCGTTGAACGCCGTGTACGTGCCCATGTAGGTGATCTCGCCGTTGTCTTCGACGAAGCGGACGAGACGGAGGTCTTCGATGCCGCGCGAGTCGTTTTCGGATTGCGGGAAGATGACGATCTCGGACGGATCGCTGCCGCGTTCGAGCTTGAGCTGGTAGTTCGACCGCGCCAGCCAGAACATGCTGTCGATGGTCTCCTGCGTCTGCATCAGGCGCGGCTCCATGGCGCGGGCCTGGGTGACGGCGCGCTCGAGCTGAGCGAAGGTGAACTCCCCTTCGAGGGCGTCGAGGATCAGGTCGACCGTCTCGCTGTCGACCGACATCTCGTGCAGCTTGCGGCGGAAGACCTCGCGGTGGTAGAGGCGATCGTGGCTGATCTTGGCGGCGTGAGAGATGCGGCTGGGGGGATCGACCTCGACGACGCCGTCGGCGGTGATCGTGCCGGTGCGGAAGACCAGCGAGGAGATGTGGCCCTCGCCGGTCGCGCGCAGGCTCATCAGGAAGCGGACCGATTCCCGGTCGACGCTGCACTGCAGCTTGCTGGGGACGATCGACGGGTTGAACAGCGCCGCCGACTCGAAGGAGTACTCCATCGTGAAATACGAGCCGATGAGCAGCTTGCGGTTTTCGCTGAGGCCGATGGGCCGGCCCACCATGCGGACGACGGTTTCGTAGTGATCGAGGAAGATTTTTTCGATTTCGCCGTGGCGGTGGCGGAACTTTTGCATCACGTCGGCGAGGAGTCGATCGATGTCGTTCTCGCCGAGCCGACCGATCCGCTGGATCACCTTGCGGATGCGCATCTCGCCGCCGGGCGTGAACAGGCGTGCGATGACGCGGCCGTCGTCGTTGTCAAAACGGACGGGCAGTCGCTCGATTTCCAGTGGCATACGCTTGGTGGTGGTGGTCGGGGGCACGGCAACTTCCTCAAGGCAGTGAAAGTATCTGCGTCATTTTATCGACGGTTCGGCGCAGCGTCCCGGCAGAGTGTTTATCGTCAATTTGTTCCGCGGGCCTTAGCTGGAGATCGGTTTGCCCGAGGCGTCGGGCAGTTCGATCTGCGGCTCGGCGATCTGGACATCGGTTTCGCCTTCCGGTGGTTCGTCCTCGTCCAATCCATCCGCCGAGTCCACGCCCAGCTCCTGCAACAGCTCGTTGACACACAGCAGCGAGATCAGCCACGACGTGGTCGCCCCGGCGCCCTGGTTGAGGTTGGCGCCGTCAGCGTGCAGCGCGTCGCGGCAGCCGCCGGTCTTGTTGTCGTACAAGACCGACTGTGTGTCGTTATCACCGAGGAACCAGTTGAGCAATTGCCGTGCCCGACGGACCCAGACCCGGTCGCGCGTGCAGTGATAGGCCTCGGCGCAGGCGTGGATCAGGTGCATGACCTCGGCGGGCTGCTGGTCGAAACGGGCGCGGTTGCCGCCGGCGTCCATCCAGCCCTGGTTGCCGAGCGTGCTGACGGTGCCGTCGTCGTTGAGTTGCAGATCGATTAACCAGTTGAGGGTGGTCAGCCCCTGCTCGCTCATGCGGCCGTCGGGCAGCCACTGCCCCGCCAGCAGCAGGGCGTGGGCCAGCTTGGCGCTGTCGCGCGACAGGGCGGGCTCGTGCCAGGGCCACTCGGGCCTGGCGTTGACCTCGAACCGTTCGAACAGCCGATCGGCCAGCTCCTTGCGGATGCGTCGGGCCTGCGTGTCGCCGCCGAAGCGGGAGAGGTATTCGTGGATGCCGATCAGCGCCATGGCGATCGCGCGGGGCGACTGGAACATCTCTGCGGTGCCGAGCGCATCGCCGAACAGGCGTGTGGCGAAGCCGCGCACGCCCTCGCTGCGCGTGGCCGCGGTGACCGTGCCCAGCGCCCACAGCGCCCGGCCGTGCGTGTCTTCCGTGCCCTGGGGTTGCCACTGGCGGTCGAAGCTGAGGAACGCGCGGAAGCGTCGGGCCTCGGCGTCGTACGCGTCGTGCATGAACGACAGGTAGCGGGTCATCATCGGGCTGAGTGTTTCGTCCTTGCGCATCGCCTGGTACTTGGCCAGCGCGATCAGGGCCTTGGCGTTGTCGTCGGTGGCGTAGCCGTGCCGGCGGTCGGGCACGGTGTAGATCGCGTGCTGGAGGATGCCGGTGGAGTCGGTCATGGTCTGGAGATGATCGAAGTTCACCTCGGGCAGGGTTTCGGGGTCTTCGGGACCGACGGTGGTGTGGGTGGTGGGTCGGGGGCGGTTGGCGCGTTCGCGGAGGATGTCGCCGGCGGTCTGCAGGTACGAGCGGGCGACCTCTTTCCAGACCATCGGGCGGCAGTGCATGTACGCCCGCTTACGCACCGCGGCGCACTCGATCTCGTCGCCCAGCAGGTCGTTGACGGCTCGGGCGATCGAGTCGGCGTCGTGGAAGTCGACCAGGCGTCCGCGATCGTCGGCCAGCAGCTCCTTGGCGTGCCAGTACGGCGTGGAGACCACGGCCTTGCCCGCGCCGACGGAGTAGGCCAGCGTGCCCGAGGTGATCTGCGCCTCGTTGAGGTACGGGGTGATGTAGATGTCGGCTGCGCCGATGTAGCGGACCAGCTCGTCGAGCCCGACGAAGCGGTTGTGGAACGAGACGTTGTTGCGCACGCCGAGCTTGTCGACCATGCGTTCGAGCCGCAGGCGGTAGGCGTCGCCCTCGCTGGCGAGGATGTGCGGGTGGGTGGCGCCGAGCACGACGTACATCGCGTCGGGGTGCTTGGCGACGATCTTGGGCATGGCGCCGATGGCGTACTCGATGCCCTTGCCCGGCGAGAGCAGGCCGAAGGTGAGCAGGACCTTGCGGCCCTCGAAGCCGAACTGGTCCTTGTAGAAGCTGGGATCGACAAACGGCACGTCGTGGATGCCGTGAGGGATCAGGGCGATCTTGTCTTGGGGGATGTCGTAGGTCTCGGCGAGGATCTCGAAGGCAAGGTTGCTCATGACGACCAGGCGGTCGCTGAGCCGGGCCAGTTCGAGCATGACGCGGCGCTGTCCGCGGGTCGGCTCGGTGAGCACGGTGTGCAGCGTAGAGATGATGGGCATGCGCAGGCGGCGCATCAGGTCGAGCACGTACGCCCCGTCCTGTCCGCCGTAGATGCCGTACTCGTGCTGGACGATGGTCAGGTCGATCTGGTTGATGTTGAGCACGTCGGCCGCGGCCCGGTAGTCGCGCAGCTCCTGGGCACGGATCTGGAACCGCACGTCCGGCCCGTAGGGGTAGGAGTCGGCGATGTCGTCCATCGCCAGGACGCCGGCGTTGTCGGTGCCCACCTCGTGGGCCAGCGCATCACGCAGGTCCTTGGTAAAGGTGGCGATGCCGCACTTGCGCGGCACGAAAGAACCCAACAGCGCCAAGGATTTGATCCGTGAACCTTCGGAGAGAATCAGACTCATGCGGCCTCCTGATCAAGCAGGTTCCGATGACCTCTTCCCCCAACAAGGATTTTACTCGATATCATCAATATCGGTCCTGCAAGCGATCAATACTTGAGTATAGCGCTCGTAATCCCTTGTCCAACCTGGTTTTGAATCAATAAGGCGGATTATGTGGCGGGCTTATCTATAAGGATCGGGTCACGCCTTTCGGCGATCTCGGCCCGGAACAGCTCGCTGAGCCGGGCGTGCATCGGGCCCACCGCCAACTCAACCTCGTCGATCTTCACGACAGGCACCAACTCGCCCATCGTGCCCGTGACGAAGACCTCGTCAGCCGAGAGGACCCGGTCGTGGGGTATGTGGCCCACCTCGTGCGGGATGTTGTTGCGTTCGCACAGCTCGAGCACGGTCTTGCGTGTGATGCCCGTGGGGCAGGCGTCGGTGGTGGAGGTCATGACCTTGCCGTCGCGCACGATGAAGACGTGGGTCGCGTTGGTCTCGGCGAGGTTGCCTTCGAGGTCGAGCATGAGCGCGTCGTCGGCGCCGGCGGCGTTAGCCTCGAGCTTGGCCAGGATGCTGGTCAGCTGGTTGCAGGAGTGGATGACCTGGTTGAGCACGTTGGCGGGGGGCCGGCGGT
>JANQJT010000186.1 GCA_028281485.1 Phycisphaeraceae bacterium | reverse complement strand
CCACTGGTCGGGGGCGTAGCCGATGCCGAAGGCCTGGACCATGGCGTCGGAGATGCCGCGCTGGACGAGGTAGTCGCGGGCGATCTGGCCGGTGGTTTCGTCGGCGAGTTGGCGCTGGAAGAATCGTAGGGCGGCGTCGCTGGCGGCGCGGAGGGCGTCTCGGCCGGTCTCGGCGTCGCCGGCGGGGCGGTCGGTGTGGTGCTTGGGCAGCTCGATGCCGTGGCGCTCGGCCAGGTAGCGCATGGCTTCGGGGAAGGACATCTTGTGGTAGTCCATCACGAAGCTATAAGCGTCTCCGCCTGCGCCGCAGGAGAAGCACTTGTAGATCTGTTTGGCCGGCGAGACGTACATCGAAGGATTGGTGTCCTCGTGGAAGGGGCACAGGCCCACAAACTCTTTGCCTTTGGGTCGGAGGGCGACCTGCTCGCCGATCAGGCGAACGATGTCCGTCGCTTCCAGCACGCGTCTTTTGGCGTCGTCACTCTTCACCAGCGGCAACCATACCTTGCGTGAATCCGTCCTGGATTCACGGTGAAATTACTCTGTAAACTTCACACGTCCGGGCTAGGTTCCCTCCGTTGCGGAGGGCACTGCTGAAAAGGTCGCGTCATCGGCCCGGACTGAGGGTTGAGAGGTCCCCGGCCGGTGACCTTTTCATAATCCGTTAAAAGATAGCACGGTTATAAGCCAAGTCAATGAAAACGAAGGGAAAATAGTCATGCCAAATGCTTCAAAATCAGTGATTTAGGTGATTTATCTTCGGTAATCGAGGCCGATAAGACTTGATTATCGACGATTTGCGTAATGGCGTATTTATTATGCGAATCAGTGTAATTGCAGCAGTTCCAACACCTCGCTACGGGTCGGCATGGCCGATTGTGCGCCCAAACGGGTGGCGGCCAGCGCGCCGCAGGCACAGGCGAAGAGGGCGGCCTGGGGCATGGGCTGGTTCTCGGCGCGGGCGACGGCCATGGCGGCGCTGAACGCGTCGCCGGCGGCGGTGGTGTCGGCCACGTCCACGCGGAAGCCCTTTTCGTGCAGGACGGTGCCGGAGGAGGTGACGATGACGGCGCCCTGGTTGCCGAGCGTGATGGCGATGTTGCGGATGCCGAGGCAGATGAGTTCTGCGCCGATGAGCTTGGCGTGTTGGGGGCTGTGGATGGCCTTGCCGGATAGGAGCTGGGCCTCGGTGCGATTGGGGCTCATCCAGTCGACGTTGAGCAGGGCTGGGGGCAGGGCCTGGGTGGGCGGCGGCGCGGGGGTGGGGTCGAGGAAGGTGAGGACGTTGTGTCGATGGGCGATCTCTGCGGCGACGCAGACGGTGGGCAGGGGGACCTCGAGCTGCATGAGGACGGCGTCTGCTTTGGCGATAAGGGGTTCGGCGAGTTCGACGTCGTCGGGGCTGAGTCGGCCGTTGGCGCCGCTGACGACGGTGATGGCGTTTTCGCCGTCGGCGTCGACGTGGATGACGGCAAGGCCGGAGACGCAGTCGTCGGTCTGGTGGATGTGTTCGGTGTGGACGCGGGCGTCGTGGAGGAGGTCGAGGAGCTTGTCACCGTAGACGTCGTTGCCGACGCGGCCGATCATGTGGACCTCGGCGCCGAGTCGCGCGGCGGCGACGGCCTGATTGGCGCCCTTGCCGCCGGGGGAGTGGAGCAGGTCGGAGCCGATGTGTGTCTCGCCGGGCTGTGGGAGGATGTCGGAGCGGACGATGAGGTCCATGTTGATCGAACCGATGACGACGATGCGGGGTGGTTTACCGGCGTGGTGATCGGTCGTGTTCATGTTGATTTTGGGGCGAAGAAAAGACTCTCTGGAAGTGCTCGCGTACCATTCTAGCATCTGTTGACCGTGAGGGGGTAGGCCGTTACTGTTCGATTTTCCCACCGACGGCTTTGGCGAGCTCTATGCAACAAGAGAAGAAAGACAAATGCGGTGTTTTCGGCATCTGGGGAGCGCCGGACTCATCGATGCACGCGTATCACGCGATCTATGCGCAGCAGCACCGCGGACAGGAGTCGGCGGGCATCGCGGTGACGGACGGTGAGCGTTTGGATGCGCACGTGGGGATGGGGTTGGTGAGCGAGGTGTTCAAGCCGCGCGTCCTGGATCAGCTCGGGGGCAAGGCGGCGATCGGTCACAACCGGTACTCGACGACGGGTTCGAGTCATTGCGACAACGCGCAGCCGCTGCTGCAATCGTTCAGCGGCGGGCAGATGGCGATCGCGCACAACGGCAATCTCGTGAACGCGGGTCTGCTGCGTCACCGCTTCGAGGAGCAGGGGCACATCTTCCACACGACGACCGACAGCGAGGTGGTGTTTCACCTGCTGGCTGCGCCGAACCACGCCCGCAAGCAGGACCCGCTCTATCACGCGTTGCAGCACCTGCAGGGCGCGTACTCGCTGGTGATCTTGACGAAGGGCAAGATCGAGGCGGTGCGTGATCCGTGGGGTTGGCGGCCCTTGGTGCTGGGCAAGACCGCGGATGGATTCGATTGTGTGGCCAGCGAGTCGGTGGCGATGGACGCGATCGGCGCGACGGTGGTGCGGGAGGTGGAGCCGGGCGAGATCGTGACGCTGAGCGACGCGGGGGTGACGAGTCGGCGATTCAGTGAGCAGGTCAGGCCGTGCCACTGCGTGTTTGAGCACGTCTATTTCGCGAACCCTTCGAGCAAGATGTTCGGTGACACGGTGCAGGTGGCGCGGGAGAAGATGGGCGAGAAGCTGGCGGAGGAGTCGCCGGTGGAGGCGGACCTGGTGATCCCGATGCCGGACTCGGGCCGATCGGCGGCGCTGGGTTTTGCGCGCAAGAGCGGGTTGCCGTATCGCGAGGGGATCGTGCCGAACCGTTACGTGGGTCGCACGTTTATCAAACCGACGCAGGCGCAGCGCAACGCGGCGGTGCAGTTGAAGCTGAACGTGGTGGAAGACATCGTGCGGGATCAGCGGATCGTGGTGGTGGACGATTCGATCGTGCGCGGCACGACGACGCGTGGGAAGATGGCGCAGCTGCGCCGTGCGGGGGTGAAGGAGATTCACTTCCGCATCTCGTGTCCGCCGATCCGTCACGGGTGCTACTTCGGTGTGGACTTTCCGGATGTGAGCCAGTTGATCGCCAACAACCGGAGCGTGGATGAGATCGCGGAGTATCTCGGCGTGGATTCGCTGCACTTCCTGTCGCTGGACGGTTTGCTGGATTGTGTGAGTCAGCCGGCCAATCACTACTGCACGGCCTGCTGGTCGGGCGAGTACCGCATCGACGTGTCGCACCCGATCGGGAAGATGGACCTGGAGCAGTTCCAGATGAAGATGTTTGGTTGATGTGTCCCGAATTGTTCGGGCCCACTTCCGGGGCCGGGGGCTACTTGTTCATGAGGGCGGGGTCGGTGGCTGCCCAGAGCAGTTTTTCTGCGTCGCGGGTGGTGAGGATGAAGGTGGTGTTGTTGTGTTGGGCGAGGTAGCGGGTCGAGCCGTTTTGTGAGGGGGGCCAGATCTTGAGTGTGCGGGGTGTGTCGGGCGCGGCGGCGAGCGTGAAGGTGAGTGTGTGGGGTGTGCCGAGCTTGAAGTGTTCGGGGTGGGCGTAGGCGTCGGCGCGGCAGGCGGCGAGGGCGGTGAACATGGCGGCGACGCGTTGGGGATCAAAGGGGGCGTTGCCGTGGGGGGTGTATACGGTGTAGCTGCCGTCGTCGGCGCGGGTGTAGGTGTGGTCGCCGAGGGTGATGGTGTGGAGGTCTGAGATGTCGTCGATGGCGAGGACGTCGCGGTCGCGCAGGTCGGTGGTGAGGGCTTCGAGGGTTTCACGCGAGAGCTTGAAGTATTGGCCCTGGTATTGGCCGGTCATGTATTCGGTGTCGATGCTGATGTCGATGGAGGCCTGATCTTTGCGCGGGATGCGGAGCGTGCAATGCGGGTTGAAGGTGAGCGGGGTGGCGATCCACTGATCGGCGCGGAGGGGGTTGAGGTGTGTGGTGAGGTTCTGGATGCGTTGTGTGTCGAAGCCGGCGAAGTCCCATTGGTTGTCGCGCTTGGCGAGGCGTAGCTGCCAGGGGTAGGGAGTGGGCCGTGTGGCGTTGTCGGGTCTGATGTGACGGGACTCGATGGCGGTGATGTCGGCGGGGTTGATGGCGATGACGGTGCGGTTTTGAAAGTGCAGGGGGGTGAGATCGCGGAAGCATTTGTCGGAGAGGCGGTAGGCGATCGGTTCGTTGTTTCGGACGGCGTAGATGGTGTCCAGGCCGTACATGAGCTTGAGGGTTTCGGGTTCGGTTTGACCGGCGGCGGTGAGCTGGATGGTGACGTTGCCGAGGGGCGAGTCGCGACCGGGCACGGGCGCGGCGCCCTGGTCGGCGGGTGCGTACAGATCGTCGAGGAGCTGTTTGACGGCGTCCTGGTCGGCGTTGTGCGTGGCGGCCGGGTCGGCGTAACGCCAGACGCCCTCGGCGAGGACGAAGTGGAGTTCGGGTGCGTTGCTCGGGGTGATGCGGATCTCGCGGAGTTGATCGCGGCGCGTGGTGACGAGGCGCAGGTCGCGGACGTCGTCGATTTTGCTGGCGAGGACGTCGGCGTTGCGCGCGGGGATGATGAAGATGGCGGGGGTGTCGTT
>JANQJT010000179.1 GCA_028281485.1 Phycisphaeraceae bacterium | reverse complement strand
GCGGATCGGTCAACAGGATGCACCCGGTCGATTGCGACTTGAGGATCGCGCCGATCTCATCGGTCTGTTCGCCGGTGAAGATCGCCACGCCCGCGTCGGCGGCGATCTGGCGGCGCTGGCGACGGCACTCCTGTAGCGGCATCAAAATCCGCGCGTACCGATCGAAGTCTTCGGCTTCGCGCGCCAGCCGCAACGCCTGTTCACACAGCCGCTCACACGTCAGGTAATCGGTATCGACCAGCGCCAGGCTGGCCTGCTCCATGAGCATGTCGATACGGGCGGCGGTGTCCGGCATGCCGATCATTCCCCCCGTCGGTCGGCGAGCTGTTGGAGGATCAGATCGATCAACGCCTTCCAGCCGGTCACGGCCTCGGGCATGTCGTAGCCCAGCGTGTCCGACAGGCCGACCCAGTCCTGGTTGGTGATCTGTTCGACGCACGTGCGCAGCGGCTGCGTGAGCGCGTCGATGCGTTGCACGGCGGGCTGGTCGTCGACGGTCATCTCGTTCAGGTCCATGCCGAGCAGCTGGGTGGATTGCAGGATCGACTGCTGCGCCTGTTGCCAGATCTGCAGCGCCTGCCGCAGCGGCTGCATCGCCTCGGCGGGCTTGTCTTCCTGAAGCATCTGGGCGGCCTGCTGCTGAAACGATCCCGCGGCGACGAGGGCCTCGTTGACGTCCATCAGGGTCTGCTCGGCCAGCTCGTACTTGTCGGCGGTGATCAGCTGCACCTCGCCCGCTTCCAGCGCCAGCGTCAGGCGGCCCTCGACCTCGTCGGCCTTGAGGGTTTGGCCGTCCAACCGAATCTCCACGATCAGCCGGTCGCCATCGGCCAGGCTCACCAGGCCCGCGTCGATGACGCCGCGCAGCGTGGTCGCGTCGGTCGTCAGCACGTCGTTATCGAGATAGACATCCATGTTGAAACAGATTGTCACGGCCCCCGCGCCATCTGTAAAGCCAAGAAAAAATCGACCCCGCAATGGAGGCCGACGCGTGTGTCGTGGATGGTGCGCCGATTAGTTCAGGGCTTCGGCGCCGCTGATCACCTCGTTCAGTTCGGTGGTGATCTGGGCCTGGCGGGCGCGGTTGAACTGACGGGTCAGCCCCTTGCCCATGTCCGACGCGTTGTCGGTCGCGGCCTTCATCGCCACCATGCGCGAGACCTGCTCGCTGACCACCGCGTCGTTGAACGCCTGGAACAGGCGGGTCTTGACCGTGATCGGCAGCAGCGACCGCAGCAGCAGCTCGGGCGACGGGCTGAACTCGTACAGCGCGTTGGCGCCGGCGTCGGCCTGGCCCTGGTCGGCAACGGGCGGCTCGGCCGGCAGCAGCGTCATCACCTCGGGCACCTGGCGGGCGTTGGAGATGAACTTCATGTACACCACGCGGACCGCGTCGTAGCGACCGGCGGTGTAGCGGGCGATGTACTCGGTGGCCAGGCCGTTGACCTCGTCGTAGGTGGGTTGATCGCCGAAGTCGTGGGCGATCTCCACGCCGTAGCCGTTGAACCGGCACCAGGCGATGCCCTTCTTGCCGACGATCTGGATGGCACGCTCGACACCCGTCCCGTCGTTGAGCAGGTGCGCCGCGGTGCGGACGAGGTTGCCGTTGTACGCGCCGCACAGGCCGCGGTTGGACGTGATGATCAGCACCAGCTCGCGCTTGGGCGAGACCTCGGGCTTTTCAAGCAGGGGGTGGCTGATGGTGTCACCGCTGTCGGCGGCGGCGGCGAGGTCGCCGACCAGCTGGGCGATCTGCTCGGTGTAGGGCTTGGTGTCGGTGGCGCGGCGCACGGCGGCCTGGAACTTGGCGGTCGCGATCATCTGCATCGTCTTGGTGATGCGTTTGATGTTGCCCACCGCCTTGATGCGGTCTTTGAGTTCTCGCAGCGTCGCCATGTCGTATCTCATCTGCCGGGTTGCGTTTACGTTATTGCGGTGGACGTAGCGGCTCGCCGGTGTCCACGGGGCGAAGATGATAGAGGATTCGCCTCTCGGGGGCCAGTGGACCGCATCCCCGCGACATCTTTTGGCGTATATTGGGTTTATGGCCAGTGATCGGCCATTACCCGAGGGCGTCACCTTTGAACCGACCGAGGACGGTGGGCGGTATGTGTTCGCCAGGGAAAAACGGGATTGGAACAACTACCAATTCACCATACCACTGTTTGGCTTTCTTTTTTTTGGGGTCTTTCTTGTCATCGTCGCTGTTTCAGATCGTCACGTTATACCTGACCTCATCCGAAATCCGAATCTGGGTTATTGGAGTATGGTTTTGTTGGTCTTGATTTTCGGGTTCAGATGTTTGCCCGCTTTCATTGAATTGCTCTGGAACCCGTACCTCGTCATTGAAATCGAAAAATCCGGCATTGCCCGAGTCAATAAGGGCATTGGTTGGACCAAGCGCCGACTTATATCCTTTGACGAACTGCGAGCGGTGTGTGTCGAACCGACTCATCCGACACTTGATGGTGTGGACACCCATAAGATTCCGGAGGATGTACAAAAACAGATGCTGCGACACAGGCGTGTGTTTATCGAATTGGTTTCTGACAAGGAGTTCGATCTTGTTTTCGGGCCGACCGATCTGATTGATCTATTTATTGATCACTTTCAACACAGCGCTAGGAAAATGGGACATACACTCCCACTTCAACTTGATACTAAACCGGCGTGAATTGCGATCGATTCGCGGATCCCCGACATGAGCTTCTATTGTCGTTAGAGTACGAAATGGATTAATCGCACGCGTCCAGCGCCTCATCAAACCTTGTGATGAGTTCTTCCGGGGGTTCGAGGCCCACCGAAACGCGGATCAGCCAGCGGCTCACGCCGCACGACTCGGCCCACGCCAGCTCGTCGTAGTGTGCCAGGATCGTGTAGGGACAGACCAGCGTGTAGTTCGTGCCGAGGTTCGGCCCCTTGCAGCAGCGTAGCGCATCGTAAAACACCGGGGCGCAGGTCTCGGGGTTACGCAGCTCGATCGACATCAGCCCGCCGAACCCTGCGCTATCGCGTTTCAGCGCGTTGTACCGATCGGGTGTGCGATACTTGGGGTAGTGGACGTTGGCGATCTTCGGGTGCGTGACCAGGTGGTCGGCGAGTCGTTCCGCGCTGTCGTTCATCTTTGAGACGCGCCGGGCGAAGTCGTGGCTGTTGGCTTCGAGCACCACCGCGTCCGGGCCGAACAGCGTGTCTTCGTAGATCGAACCGAGCGCCGCACGCAGACGGTCCGCCCACGGCGATTTCGGGTTGAGGATCAACGCGCCGCCCGCCACGTCGCCCACGCCGCTGAACGCCTTGGTCAGGCTCGTGCACAACACGTCGGCTACATCGATCAGGTTCGCGTTGACGCACGTGGCGATCGTGTCATCGATGACCAGCGGCGCGTCGGCATGATCGGCCAGGTCGCGCAGCTTGGCCATGTCGGGGCTGAGCAGCAGGGGATTGCTCGGCAGCTCGGTGAACAATCCCAGGATCTCGTTGGCGTCGAGCGTCGAACGCAGGTCGGTCGCGTCGTCGTTGGGGTAGAACAGCGCGCCGCCGCCGAACTTCTGCAGCACCTTGAGCGTGTCGACGTAGGGGAAACCGAACTGCGCCGCCCGGCCCGCCGGCCGTATCGACAGCAGCGCGCGGTGCAACGTATAAATCGCCGTCATCCCGGTGGGGAACAGCAGGACGTCTTCGTCGGCGACATGCTCGCCGTGACACGCGGCCAGGCGCCGGCGGATGGCTTGCTTGGCCTGTTCGGCTGAGTTGGACGATTCATCGCGCAAGGCGCAATCGGCCTGGCGGGCGCTGATGCCCTCGCCGGTGTGCTGCCAATACTCCTTGGCGATCGACGCGTGCTCGCGATCGAAACACACCACGTGTTCGCCGCCGAGTCCCAGATCGTAAGCGGAGCAGACCGCGCCGCTGCGATCACCGAGATAGCGTGCGAAACGCTCGGCCGCACCGCGTGAGACAAGCACCAGCGTGTCCTGACCCAGCCCGGCGTGTTGCTTGGTACAGCGGTCGAACAGCTCCTGGCAGGTCGGGTGATACACGAATCGCGGATACCCCGCCGCCAGCGCGTTGATGACGTGCGGCTCGCGCTCCTCGTAGCCCACCGCGTCGGCCCACGTCGGCAGACACGTCGACACCGCGTAGGGCGATTCGGGAATCGGCCGGCCCAGCTCGTCAGCCGAGCAGATCGGATTGGTTAACAGGTCACGCACGTCTCTCATCCGATCGCGGCAAAGCCCCGCTCCAGGTCTTCGATCAGGTCGTCGATGTGTTCGATGCCCGTGCTGATGCGGATCGTTTGCGGCGACATGCCCGACGCTTTCAGTCCCGCTTCGCCCATTGAGGCGTGGCTCATGTTCCACGGCTGACTGATCAGCGACTCGATGCCGCCCAGTGACTCGGCCAATATGAACAGCTCCATCGCCGCGAAGAAATCGTCGATGCGCTCGGCCGGCGCATCGATGTCGAACGCCAGCATGCCGCCGTGGCCTTTCTGCTGTCGCTCGATCAGCTCGCGCTGCGGGTGCGACTCAAGGCCGGTGTAGTAGACGCGTTGGACCTCGGGGTGTTGTTCGAGCCAGCCGGCCAGCTGCATCGCGTTGGATTGATGGGTTTCCATGCGTGGGTGCAGCGTCTTGACGCCGCGCAACACCAGCCAGGCGTCGAACGGGCTGCACGTCACGCCGATCGCGTTGGCGAACCAAAGCAGCCGCTCGGCCAGCTCCTGCGTTCGGCCGATGACGATGCCGCCGACCACGTCGCTGTGGCCGTTGAGATACTTGGTGGTTGAGTGCATGACCACATCGATGCCGAAGTCGAACGGCCGCTGGAAGTGAGGCGACAGAAACGTGTTGTCGCAGAACGTCAGCAGGTCGTGCTGCTTGGCGAGCGATGCGACGGCCTGCAGATCGACCACGTTCAACAGCGGGTTGCTGGGCGTCTCGATCCAGATCGCACGCGTGTTGTCATTGATGTTTTGCTGTACTGCTTCGAGGTCGCGGAGATTCACGAACGAAACCGCGATGCCGAGGCGCGGCATGACCTGGCTAAACAGACGATACGTGCCGCCGTAGATGTCGTTGCCCGCGATGACGTGGTCACCGGACTTAAAGAGCATCGTGCACGCGGTGATCGCGCCCATCCCGGTCGCGCAGGCCACGGCCCCCGAGCCGCCCTCGAGCGCGGCGACGTTCTGCTCCAACGCGTCGCGCGTCGGGTTGCCCGAGCGCGTGTAGTCGTAGCCCTTGTTGACGCCGACCTTGTCGAAGTAGAACGTCGAGCTGGGGTAGATCGGCGTCGTGACCGAGTTGTACGAGCCGTCGGCGTAGACGCCGGTGTGGACGGCCTTGGTTTCGTCGCGCATCGCGTCTTGCTCCATGGAAAAGCGGCAAACGGCGTAGCATAGCCGAACGCCGCGCATTGATGAAATACGTCGCGTTTGTCGCTCTTGCACCGCTTGATGGCCGGGCCTACGCTTGGGCGACCGATCACAGGAGCCCACACCATGACCGAAGAAAACGGACCGATCATGAACGGCCTGGGCACACGCGCCCTGCACGCCGGCCAGGAGCCCGACCCCGCCACCGGCACCCGCGCCCAAGCCATCCACCAGACCACCAGCTACGTCTTCCGCGACACCCAGCACGCCGCGGACCTCTTCGCCCTCAAGGAGATGGGCTTCATCTACACCCGCCTGATGAATCCCACCACCGATACCTTCGAGCAGCGCATGGCGGCGCTGGAGGGCGGCATCGGCGCGCTGGCCGTCAGCTCCGGTCAGCAGGCGATCACCACGGCGCTATTGAACATCTGTCACAGCGGCCAGCACATCGTCTCGGCCGAGGCGCTCTACGGCGGCACGATCACCCTCTTCGCACAGACCTTCAAGCGATTGGGCATCGAGGTCACCTTCGTCGACATGACCGATCCCGACGCCATCGCCGCCGCGATCAAACCCAACACCCGCGCCGTCTACTACGAGACCATCGCCAACCCCAAGAACTGCGTCTACGACTATCAAAGAATCGCCGACATCGCCCACGCTCACGGCCTGCCCGTCGTCTGCGACAACACCGTCTGCACCCCCATGCTCTTCCGCCCGTTCGAACACGGCACGGACATCACCGTCTACTCCTGCACGAAGTTCATCGGCGGCCACGGCACAAGCATCGGCGGCTGCATCATCGACAGCGGCAACTTCGACTGGACCGCCGACCCGGCCAAGTGGCCGCAGTTCACCGAGCCCGACCCGTCCTATCACGGCGCGGTCTTCCACGAGGCGGTCGGCCCGCTGTGTTACATCATCACCTGCCGCACCCACTGGCTGCGCGACATGGGCGGGTGCGTCAGCCCGTTCAACGCGTTCCTGTTCCTCCAGGGCCTGGAGACGCTGCACCTGCGCATGCCGCGCCACTGCGACAACGCGCAGAAGATCGCCGCGTACCTCGACGCACACGACGCGGTGACATGGGTCAACTATCCCGGCCTGCCCAGCCACGCCGACCACGCCAACGCCAACAGGTACCTCGACGCCCCCGGCGCGATCCTCGGCTTCGGCATCAAGGGCGGCGCCGATGCGGGCAA
>JANQJT010000159.1 GCA_028281485.1 Phycisphaeraceae bacterium | reverse complement strand
GGCGGCGGTTTTTCATGTACGCCGATTCCCTCGCCTTAGCACACCCACCGCCCCCAACACCAGCATCGCCAGCCCACCCGGTTCCGGATGCGCCGACACCTCGTTCACCGCGCCGGGATTCAACCCCGTCGCGTCGTCAAACAACAGGAACCCGTCCACCGCGCCGAATGAATACCCCCGCTCGTAATCGCCGCCGTCCGTGACGTGACGACTCAAGCCCCACCCCGCCTCGGTCTCATACACCGCCTCACCCCACGCCGACTCGATCGGCCAACCCCCCACCGCAAAACCCAATACATCGATCGGCGCCCAGGCATCCAACGCCGGCGTACGCGTCCCCACACCCCAATCCGTCACGCCATCGGTCACCACGATCCGCCGCGCCCACCCCGCACCACCGCTATCCAATCCCAAATCGTCCACACCGACATAAGACGTCCCCGCCACCGCGCCGCCCGACCAAGCCCCCTCGTGCAACACCACCAACTCGATCGGCCCGACATCCACCGTCACCACCGCACGCACCGTGCGCTCACGACCCGGCACACCGTCCAAAACCACCACGTTAAACGCCCCGCCGCCCACGCTTGCCAGTTCGATGTAAGGCCCCACACCCCCCGCTGCCCCCGTCAACACCTCACTGATCACCGCAGCGCCTGCGCGTCCCGCCCACGCAAGCGCGCAACACAACACCAAAACAACAAACCTCAGATGATGACAGACTGGTGTCACCCCAAGTCCCTCTCTCTGCATGTCCCACGGGCCGGTCTCCGCCGACCCTGTGACAACATTATGACACCCAATTCGGCCCCACGCCAAAAAAATGTCTCACTTGCTCCCAAACCCTTGCCCGCCGGTGGTTTCCCTCACACCACCCCCAGCCGTACAATCGCCCCCATGACCCACTTTGCCGACCAACTGCTCGCCGCCATCGACGCCAAGGGCGCCCCCGTCTGCGTGGGCATCGACCCCGTCTTCGAGCGACTGCCCGCTGTCATCACCAAACAGACCGATCAACCCATGGTCGCCTTCCAGGCCTGGGGCCTGGGCCTGCTCGAGGCCGTCGCGCCGCACACACCCGCGGTGAAGTTTCAATCCGCCTGCTTCGAACGCTACGGCTCGGGCGGCTGCGCCGTCCTCGAATCACTCATCCACTACGCCGACGAACTCGACCTGATCATCATCCTCGACGCCAAGCGCGGCGACATCGGCATCTCCGCCGAACACTACGCCGCCGGCTGTCTCGCCGACCCCATCCACTGCCTCACCGTCAACCCCTACCTCGGCCCCGAAACACTCACCCCCTACCTCGCCAACCCCGCCAAGGGTATCTTCGCGCTCCTCCGCACATCCAACCCCGGCTCGGGCGACCTGCAAAACCTCCCGTTGCAAGACGGCTCCACCGTCGCACACGCCGTCGGCAAGTTCCTCGCAGAACTCGGCAATGCCAACATCGGCCAACGCGGCTACGCATCCGTCGGCGCCGTCGTCGGCGCAACCAAGACCGAAGAACTCGCGCACTGGCGCAGCGAACTGCCCCAACAACTCTTCCTCCTGCCCGGCTACGGCGCTCAGGGCGGCACCGCTGCCGACATCGTCCCCGCCTTCAAGTCCGACTCCACCGGCGCACTGGTCACCGCCTCGCGCTCCGTCATCTACGCCGGCTCGGATTCCGACGACTGGGCAGGCGCCATCGCCGAGGCCGCCGCTCAACTCAACCGCGACATCGCCGCCGTTCTCTAAACGCACCCCACACATTTTCCTGTATCCCCTCCCGCCCCACGCCGTATCATGTCACCATGCCGGGCCAGCGAACAAAACAACCCCTCCGAAACAAAACCCTGATTGCCACCGTCGTTCTTCTCTTGCCCCTTGGCAGCCTGTGGCTCTACGACTATCTGCTCGTCAAGCACTACAAAGACAAAGCCCAACAACTCACCGAAGACATGACGCTCAAACAGGCCGTTGAGTACATGGGTACACCAATTGCAGTTCACTATCCGAACAGCCCCGGCGAAATCGGAATCGCTTTCTACGACGGGCCAATCAATCAATTCTTGAGATTCCTCTATTTCAAGATTCACCCCAACACATGGAACTCATTCGACTCACCCTGGTACGAGCCCAAAGGCCCCGCAGTCACCATCCTCCACATACACGAACACACAGGCTTGGACCAAAAGATCTCCATAACCATTGAAGGAATCACCAAGCCTCCGGAGTTCCACATGGGTGGCATTTCCACGCCCTAGCACCCAACCGGTCACGGCACGCGACTGCTCCGCAGCTTTCCCCGGTACGCCTCAGCCGATCGGTGATCCCGATACCGCACGCCGGCCGGCGTCAGCTTCCCGTCCCGGATCACCTGCCGATTGAACTTCGCGTTGCCCAGGTTGAACACCGAGTACCGCTCCACGAACGGCGCCGCGTCCAGCGCCCTGATAAACCCGTCCATCGCCGCCGCGTTCTCCTTCAGCGACGGGTTGTGATTCTTCACCCAGTCCGCCCCGTTGTTGAACTCCGTCACCCAGATCGGCCGACCCGTGCGCTTGTGAATCGCCTCCAGCCACTTCACCAGACGCTGCGGCGTGTAGTGCCCGCGGTAAAAGTGCACCGCCACGAAATCCACCCGATACCCCCGCTTGTCCGCCTCGTCCATAAACTCATAGAGATACTGTAACCCCCCGTCCGTGGGCGACGGGCTGCCGATCCGCAAACCCGACGCCTGCAGACGCGGCCACTGCGCCAGACACTCCCGCACCGTCATGTTCGCCTGGTCCTTCGCGTTCGGTTCGTTAAAACCCAGCACGTGCGTCACGTTCTCCTTCGCGTTGATCTTCTCGTAAGAATCCCAGTGCTTGTTGTGACGCATCGGCACAAACTCCACGTCCAGCGTCGACCGACTGCCCGCCCCCCAGTCGTACCGCCACGCCCCATCCAGCTTCTCCGTCGATTCCAGCTTGCCCGCAAACCCCTTCTTGTTCACCCAACGCCACGGAAACACGCGCACAAAACTCACCTTCCCCGCCAACTCGCGCGGCATCCGTGGCACGCTCACGTCTTCACGGTGTGCGATGTACACCCGGCTCGCCCCCGTCCCGTCCGCGTTTTCCGCAAACGTCGCCATGTACCCCTTCTTCAACTTGAACGAAGACACCCGGTCGTTCATCTGCCCCAGCTCGTCTTCGCGATAGTAATCGTGAACCACCATCGACTGTTGCGCCCCCGCGTAGCCCGACCGACCGTACACCGCGAGCGCCGCGTAGTCCGGCCCGTGCGGGATCACGACCGCGCCGTCTTTGTACTGCGCCACGCGCACGTTCATGCCGTGCTCCGCCGCGACGCCCTTCACCTCAATCAACCCCAGGTACTTTTCCACCACCACCGAAGGCTTCACCTGCGCAAAGTAAACCCACGCATCCTCAGAACGCACCTCGATCAAGCTATCCCTGATCGGCTCGGCACCCAGCAGCATCACCGACCCCGTCCCACTCAGCAGCACCTTCGTCTGCTCCAGTGTCGTAAACCGCTGTTGCCCGCTCCGCACCTGCCGTACCTTCGGGTATCGCCGCGGCTCGGTGTCCCCGCCCTCCTGTGCCGCGACCACCGCCACCCCAAGCCCAACCATCACCGACATCAATACCGCCAGATACCGCACGATCGTGTCCTCCAAGACGACTGTATTCTAGACGCCTCGCACCCTCTCGGTAGCACACACGCGTTGAAGTCCCCCCTCCCCCTCCGCCGCGGCTCTGCTACAATGCCGCCCCCGATTTCGGAGAAACCACAGATGACCACCACCACCCACCGCATCTACAACTTCTCAGCAGGCCCCTGCACTCTGCCCCTCGAAGCCCTCGAGAAGGCCCAGGCCCTCTTCGCCGACTACGAAGGCCAGGGCATGAGCCTCATCGAGATGTCCCACCGCTCCAAAACCGTCGACGCCGTGCACTGCCGCGCCATCGAGCTGGTCAAGGACCTGCTCGACCTCCCCGAGAACTTCCACGTCCTGTTCCTCGGCGGCGGCGCGTCGCTGCAGTTCTCCGTGATCCCCCGCAACCTCCTCGCGGCCGGCGGCTCCGCCGACTACACACACTCCGGCGCATGGGCCAAGAAGGCCATCGCCGACGCCAAGCTCCTCGGCCCCACCAACGTCATCTGGTCCGGTGAAGAATCCAGCTTCACCACGCTCCCCGACCCCGCGTCCATCTCCGCTTCCGCCGACGCCAAATACCTGCACCTGACCAGCAACGAGACCATCGGCGGCATCCAGTGGAAAGACTTCCCCACCGTCGACGTCCCCCTCGTCGCCGACATGTCCTCCGACATCCTCTCCCGCCCCCTGCCCGTCGAGAAGTTCGGCATCATCTACGCCGGCGCACAGAAGAACATCGGCCCGGCCGGCTGCTCGCTCGTCATCATCCGTGACGACGTCCTCCAGGCCTGCCCCGACGACCTGCCCCTCTACGACAACTACAAGAAGCACGTCGGCGCCAACGCCATGCTCAACACGCCCCCCGTCTTCCAGATCTGGATGATCCAGCTCGTCCTGGAATGGCTCAAGGAAAAAGGCGGCGTCCAGTGGGCACAGGACATGGCCGCACAGCGCAGCACCCTGCTCTACGACGCCATGGCCGCGTCCGGCGGATACTACGCCTGCCCCGTCGATGAGGCCGTCCGCTCACCCATGAACGTCGTCTTCCGCCTGCCCACCGAAGACCTCGAAAAACAGTTCATCGCCGAGGCCCTCGAACAGGGCATGTCCGGCCTCAAGGGCCACCGCTCCGTCGGCGGCTGCCGCGCCTCGATCTACAACGCCATGCCCATCGAAGGCGCACAGGCCCTCG
>JANQJT010000156.1 GCA_028281485.1 Phycisphaeraceae bacterium | reverse complement strand
CCGTGCCCATGCAATCGCTCGCCCCTCAGCTCACCTGTCCCCTGCTCGTCCTGCACGGCACCGACGACATCATCGTCCCCCCCGCCCACGCCCGGCGGCTCGCCGACCTCGCCCCGCAATCCACGCTCCACCTGTTCCCCGACTGCGGCCACGTCCACCCCGCTCTCGACGAACCCGACACCTACCAACAGCATCTGGCCGACTGGTTTGACGCGATAAAAACGTAAAAACCACATCCGATTGGTCATGAGTCTCGATCGCTCATATGATGCAGACATGACCGAGCAAGCCAACGCCAACGACAAAAGCCTCCACGACCGCGTGATGCACGTCGTCGACATGATCCGTCCCGCCGTGCAGATGGACGGCGGCGACCTGGAACTGGTCGACGTCACGGACGAGGGCGTCGTGCAGATCCGTTTTCACGGCGCCTGCGTCGGCTGCCCCTCCAGCACGATGACGCTGCAGATGGGCATCGAACGCAACCTCCTCGAGCACGTGCCCGAGGTCACCGCCGTCGTGGCTGTGCCGTAATCGGCAACATCCCCAAACAAACAACCGCCCCTAATGGGCGGTTTTTTAATGATGCAAATCGTGGTTTACCCGCCCAGTTCTCTGCCGCGTGCCTCGGCTCTGCCGATCGCGTCCTGGATGTGCTGACGCACCGCGCTGGCGTCGAGGTGTTCGATCGCCGCCTGCGTCGTGCCACCGGGGCTGGTCACACGCCGGCGGAGTCCCGCCGCCGATTCTTCGGATGTATTGAGCAACGTTGACGCCCCCAGCACGGTCTGCCGCGCCAATCGGTCCGCCTGATCCGCGGGCAACCCCAGCTTCGCGCCGGCCTCGGCCATCGCCTCCGCCAGATAGAACAGGTACGCCGGCCCCGAACCCGACACCGCCGTCACCGCATCCATCAACCCCTCGTCGACGACCTCCGTCAACCCCGCGGCGCCGAACAGCGCCCGCACGAACGCCACGTCTCGCTCGCTGGCTTCCGCGGACGGCGCGATCCCGCTGGCGCCCTTGCCCACCAGCAGCGGCGTGTTGGGCATCACGCGTATCACGCGCCCCCGCCCGCCGGTCGCCTGCCGGATCGTGTCGATCGAAATCCCCGCCATGATGGAAACCACCAGGCGGTCTTCGATCGTCTGCATCGTCTCGTTAAGCTGCGCGAAGACCTGCGGCTTGACCGCCAGCAACACACGCTGCGCCCCCGTGATCACCGGCTCGTTGTCCTCAATCACCTCGATCCCCATCGCCTCAAACACGCCCCGCCGCTCGGCGCTGGGGTCGGACACGATCACGTCACCGACAGCCAACACGCCCGCGTCGACCGCGCCGCGCACGATCGCCTCGGCCATGTTCCCCGCGCCACATATACCCAGCTCGTAACTCAATGTTCGCTGTCCTTTGATTCAAGCCACGCGGCACGCTGCGTCGCAGCCCCCGCCAGCCACTCGGCGATCGCGCCGTGATCGCCCGCCTTTAACAGGTCGACCAGTTGTTGTTGATGTTGACCGAACGCCTCCAACGCCTCCAGCACCGCCTCGGCGTTGTCATGGAGGATGTCCGCCCACATCTGCGTCTCGCCCGCCGCCAGACGCGTCACGCTCTGCAACCCCGTCGACGCCGCGTCCAGCGCCCCGCTCTCGGCGGCGCTGTACATC
>JANQJT010000145.1 GCA_028281485.1 Phycisphaeraceae bacterium | reverse complement strand
CGGAGCGCTGGTGCGCGTGGTGGTTGTTGTGCCAGCCCTCTCCGAAGCTGATGATCGCCACCCACCACAGGTTGGTCGACGCGTCGCTCGTCTCGAAGTTGCGGTAGCCCCAGGTGTGGCTGGCGGAGTTGACGAACCACGTGCCGTGGTACACCGCGATGGTCCGCAGGCACACGCCCCAGACGATCCACGACAACGCCAGCGTGTGACCGCCGATCGCGTAGCCGACGCCGTACAGCACGCCCGCCAGCGCGAACTGCGGCACAAAAAACAGCTTGTTCAACCACCGCTGGCCCGCGTCGCGTTGCAGGTCCTTGGCCGCGTCCTCTGCAACGACCCCGTCGGTTTGCTTGTGCATGCACCAGAACACGTGCGCCCACGCGAATCCGTCCTGCACCGGTGAGTGTGGGTCGCCCTCTTCGTCGGAGTGCTTGTGGTGGATGCGGTGCGTGCCCACCCAGTTGATCGGCCCACCCTGCCACGCCAGACACGCGCAGCCGGTCAGGAAATACTCAAACCACTTGGGCGTCTTGAACGATCGGTGCGTCAGAAGCCGGTGGTAACACAGCGTGATGCCCAGGTTCCCCGAGGCCCAGCAGAGCACAACGAAGATGATCAGCCCGCTCCACGAGAACATGGAGGGGAACAAAGCGAACACCGCGCCGATGTGCAGCGCGATGATCCCGACCACAACGGGCCAGTCGAGTTGAGCGAAATTGATGCCGCGCCGTTGCACGGGGCGGTCGGCCTTGCTGGAGGTCATGGAGGCAATCCTTGATCGCAAAGCCGACAAGCGACGGCGACCGTTGAAGGTGGGTCTGTACAGGGTTCCTCTGATCCGCGACCCGGTGCGACACACACCGAGTGCCGGGTATCATAGACGCATCGGGCCTTAAAGTCCCATCGCCCGCGCCATCGCCGCGCCCATGTCGGCCGGAGACGCCGCAACCGCCGCTCCCGCGGCCTTTAACGCGGTTATCTTGTCCTCGGCCTTCCCGCTGCCCGCAGAAATAATTGCCCCCGCGTGCCCCATCCGCTTGCCGGGTGGGGCGGTCTGCCCGGCGATGAACGCCGCGACCGGCTTGCTCACTTCTGACGCGATAAACGCCGCGGCCTGCTCCTCGTCGTCGCCCCCGATCTCGCCGATCATCAACATCCCGTCCGTCTCCGCGTCCTCCTCAAACATCCCCAGCAGCTCGATGAAGTTCAGACCCTTCACCGGGTCGCCGCCGATGCCCACGCACGTCGTCTGGCCGATGCCGCGCTGCGACGTCTGCCACACCGCCTCGTACGTCAGCGTCCCGCTGCGCGAGATGATGCCGATCTTCTTACCCGTGCTCGCCTCGCCGGCCGGCGTGTGGATGTAACCCGGCATGATCCCGATCTTGCACTGGCCCGGCGTGATCACGCCCGGACAGTTCGGCCCGATCAGAAACACGCCCGGGTACTCCTCCAGCACGTGGCGCACACGGATCATGTCATTCGTGGGAATCCCCTCCGTCACCGCCACGATCACCTCGATACCCGCTTCTGCGGCCTCGAGGATCGCGTCGCCCGCAAACGGCGGTGGCACGAAGATCATCGTCGCGTCCGCGCCCGTCGCGTCGACCGCCTCGGCGCACGTGTTGAAGATCGCCAGGCCGTTGTCGTCTTTCTGCCCGCCCTTGCCCGGCGTCACACCGCCGACCATCTGCGTGCCGTAGTCCAAACAGCCCTTCGTGTGAAAAGCGCCCGCCGAGCCGGTGATGCCCTGGCAGATCACTTTTGTCGTTTTGGAAATCAGGATGCTCATGGGGGCGTCAGGATAGCACCGGCCCACACCCGACACAAAGCCCGTTTTTCCCGTGTCTCACCCCTCGCGAACCCGACAACTCCCCGCCGCGGCGCACACCGGACACGACTCCGCATCCCCCCCCACATGGGCCAGACAGTGCTTGATCCGCTCGTCCATGATCCGCGCCATCAGCTCGTGCAGACCCAGCGGGGCGGTCACCAGGAACTTGATCCCGGGGTGTCGGCTCGACGCCGCCGTGGCCAGGTCTGGGATGTCCTGCGCCCAGTGCCGACCCGGCAACAAGAAGTACGGGTGCACTACGATCATCTTCGCGCCCCGCTCGACACACCGGTCGAACGCCTGCCCGATGCTCGGCTCCGCCAACTCCATGTGGGCCGGCTCGACGATCGGATAGTCGCTGACCCGCTCGAACATGCTCACCACCTCCAGCAGCATGTCGTTCGACTCCGCCCGACGGGAGCCGTGGTCCACGATGATCAGCCCGATCTCGTCGGATCGGTATCCGTCAAATGTCGGAGGTGGGATCAAATCGCTCATGGTGTCTCTCAATCCGCGCTATGATCATAGGCGGGCGTCTGACGCTTTGCGACCCGCCCCCGCCCGGCTAAACTCGTCATAAAGATGATCCATCCCTTCGATCCCACAGACCGTTTTGAAAACCGTCACTTCGGCTCCGGCCCCGACGACCGCCGCGCCATGCTCGCCACGCTCGGCGTCGACAGCCTCGACCAGCTCACCGATCAGGTCGTCCCCGAATCCATCCGCCTCGATCGCCCGCTCGACCTGCCCGCGTCTCTGTCCGAACACGAAGCACTGACCGAGCTGCGCAACCTGGCCGACCGCAACACCGTCTACCGCACCTACATCGGCACGGGGTATCACGGCACGGTCCTGCCCGCTGCCATCCGACGCAACATCCTCGAAAACCCCGGCTGGTACACGCAGTACACACCCTACCAGGCCGAGATATCGCAGGGCCGACTCGAAGCCCTCGTGAACTTTCAAACCATGGTTGCCGACCTGACCGGTCTGCCCATCGCCAACGCCTCGCTGCTCGACGAAGCCACCGCCGCCGCCGAGGCCATGGCCATGTGCTTCGCCGTCGGGCGCGGCCGGCGCACGCGTTTCCTCGTCGCCGACGACTGCCACCCACAAACCATCGCCGTGTGTAAGACGCGCGCCTGGTCGATGGGCATCGATCTCGATGTTGTCGAAGCCGGCGCACTAACCGCGCAAAAACTTGGCGACGATCTCTGCGGCGTCCTCATCCAGTACCCCAACACCTACGGCGCGATCCGCGACCACGCCGCGCTCGCCGCCGCCATCCACAACGCCGGCGCACTACTCGTGGTCGCCACCGATTTGATGGCGCTCACGCTGATCGCGCCGCCGGGCCAGTGGGGCGGTGACATCGCCGTCGGCTCCGCCCAGCGCTTCGGCTTCCCCATGGGCTACGGCGGACCCCACGCCGCGTTCATCGCATGCGACGAAAAACACGTCCGCAAGCTCCCCGGCCGACTCGTCGGCATCTCCGTCGACGCACAAGGCAACCCCGCCTACCGGCTCGCCATCCAGACCCGCGAACAACACATCAAGCGCGACAAGGCCACCAGCAACATCTGCACCGCGCAGGT
>JANQJT010000143.1 GCA_028281485.1 Phycisphaeraceae bacterium | reverse complement strand
CTGTTCAGGTTCAGCGTCGCAGCGCCCCCCGCCGCGCCGTCGCCGTTGATCGTGGAGTTATTGATCGTCATCGTGCTGCCGCCCACCGCGCGGAAGCGGGTCGCCGTGATGGTCGAGTCGTTGACGGTGGCGCTGCTGCCGGCGCTCTGCGTCTCGAACTGGTTGCCGATCGTCAGGTTGGCGTTGTTGATCGTCAGCGTCGCGGTGTCCCAGACGTCGACCTCGTTGGCGTTCAGCGTGGTCGTGCCCGCGCCGGCGCTCAGCGTCACCGTCGAGTTGTCATCCACCTGCAGGGTGCCGGTGATGTTGAGCGTCGAGCCGTTCTCCGCGGTCAACACCGCGTCGTTGAAGAGCTCGAGGTTGCGGCTCGTGGTGACCGTCGAGCTGTTGATCAGCGAAAGCGTGCCGCTCTCGTAGACCTCCAGGTCGCCGCCCTCGTCATCGCCCGCGCCGGCGTTAGCCGTCGGGTCCCACTGGTCGGCGATCAGCGTCGCGCCGTCGAGCGAGACGCTCGGAGACGAGTAGAGCAGCGGGTCGGTCACCGTGTTGTCACCGATGACAAACGCGTTGCCCGCGTTGTTGCCGCGGGTGGCCTGGAACGTCGAACCCGTCGCCAGCGACATCGACCCCGTCCCCAGCACCTTGACGGGCAGGAACGTGTTCGAGAACATCCGCACCGACGAGCTCGATCCGATGTCCACGGTCGTGTTGTGGAACTGCGCGATGCCCGTCGCACCGGCGAAGTTGTCGATGGTGATACCCGAACCCACGGTAAACGTGTCGTCGAAGTAATCAAACCACACGGGATTGTTCAGCAGGTCCTCATCGGGAGCCAGCTGACCGGTCGCGCCGCCGTCGACGGTCCAGTTCGCGCCGAACCAGTCGGTGTCGGTCGTGCCGTCCCAGACATAGTCTGTCGCCGAAGCGAAGGGGGCCGTTGCGAAAAGCATGATCGCCGCGGCCGATAGAGTGGTGAAATGTCTCATCGATGCATCCTCTTAGTATGTGTGGGTAGAAGTTTCTTGCCCTGTTCCTGCGACCCGGAATGTCAAAAAGCCGTCCGGTGTCAGTCGGATCGGTCTTTCTTACCCGTTATTTGCGTGTTGCGGGCAACACATCTTTCACTGTGGTATCCATCCTAGTGTGGCGATCCTTCGTCCCAGAAAAAGCAATTGAGGGGGCCTCAATTAGCACAACAGGGGCCGACAGGAGCGCTCTCACACCAATTAGTAACCCACGAAAACCCCGATGCACAATTATTTTGAAGAAAATAGGGCAACTTTTTCGCACAAAGATGCTAATGCACGACGCAATGGCATTTGAAGAACTTTAAGCAATTGCAATAAAAAAACTTATCGCGACTCAAAGCGGAGAGCTCTTCAGGCGACATCGATCGGGCCTTCTCGCCATCATCGGATAGGGGGGCTCCCCCTAGATCGATTATGACGCCTTTGTACACCCCGAACCGGTTTTCGCCTGCTTCCGGGACCGCTTGGCTTGGCTCTTCTGAAAGCCCTTCAGGCCCGCCGCGTGCCCCTTGGATTTGCCCGTGCGTCGATTCTTGCTCTTCTTCCCCCGATTTGCCCCGTTTTGTCCGGGTTGACCGCCGCGTTGTCCGCCGCGCCCCTGGCCGCGTTGACCCTGGCCGCGAGAACGCGTGCGGTGCTTGTTCAACGGGTGACCCGAACGCGGCGACTTGTGCGGCACCGCGTGCTCGGGCTCCTCACCCACGACCTCCATCTGCTTCCGCATCAGCCGCTCGATCGCACGCAGCAGCCCGATCTCTTCGTGGCCGCAGAAGCTGATTGCCGTGCCGTCCGCTCCCGCCCGAGCCGTCCGTCCGATCCGGTGGATGTGATTCTCCGGCTCAACAGACAGGTCATAATTAAACACGTGCGAGATCCCGTCCACATCAATCCCGCGCGCCGCGATATCCGTCGCCACCAGCACCTGCGTCCGGTTATCTCGAAAACGATCCAACGCGCGCGTCCGCGCCCCCTGCGACTTGTCCCCGTGAATCGAATCCGCCGGCACGTCCGCGCGGTTTAACTGCTTGGCCACGCGATCCGCACCGTGCTTGGTCCGCGTGAACACGATCGCGCGACCGATCGGCAGCGTCTGCATCAACTCGATCAACAACGCCGTCTTCTTCGGCTTCTCCACGTGGTGCACGTACTGCTCGATCCGCTCCACGGCCGGCTTCTCCGGCGCCACGCTCACCTCCGCCGGGTCCTTCAACAACGCATCGGCCAGCTTGCGAATCTCACGCGGCATCGTCGCCGAGAAAAACAGCGTCTGCTTCTCATGCGGAAGATGCGCGATGATCTTCTTGATGTCCGGCAGGAACCCCATGTCCAGCATCCGGTCCGCCTCGTCCAACACAAACGTGTTGACCCTCGACAGGTCGCAATGCCCCTGGTTGATCAGGTCCAACAACCGGCCGGGCGTCGCCACCACGATGTCCACACCCCGCCGCAGCGCATTGACCTGGTTACCCTGGCCCACGCCGCCGAAGATCGTCGTCCCGTAGATGCTCAGGTTCTGACCGTACGTGCGGAAGCTGTCAGCGATCTGCTGCGCCAGCTCACGCGTCGGCGCCAGCACCAGCGCGCTCGGCAGCGGCCTCCGCTTACCCGACAACCGCTTGTTCAAGCGGTGCAGCATCGGCAGCGCAAACGCCGCCGTCTTACCCGTGCCCGTCTGCGCACAACCCAACACGTCGCGACCGGTCAGCGTGTGCGGAATCGTCTGCGCCTGAATAGGCGTGGCGGTGTGATAGCCCTTCGAGGCGATCGTTTCGAGAATCGGCTTGGCCAGCCGAAGGTCGGCAAACTTCATACAACAACGTCTTTCCAGGATCACCGCGCCGCCAGGCCGTCCGCCTCGCGTCGCGCGTATCCTTATATATAAGCATCAGGGGTGTGATCAGACGACCCGCACCACGGACACCGGGGTTCGCTCACCCCGGCCGCGGCTGCACCACGGTCGAACCGGATCGAGCGACACAACCGAGCCTGTCCCGCGTTTTGTCCATAAAAACGTCGATTTTTGACGATCTGAGGGCCACGCCGCATCGGTTGAGACGCACACTATACCGTCTGCTTTCCCCGTGTCCATCTATTTTCAAATAAATACTTTACGGTGCGCCCAGCACCCTGCCCGCTGCCCGCACGCCCGCCGCCAGTGTGTCCGGAATGCCCACCCCGTCGTACCCACAACCCGCCAGCTCGATCGGCGGCAGCCCGCCCATCGCCTCCCGCAGTTCCGCGATCCGCTCCATGTGCCCCACGTGATACTGCGGCATCGCATTCGTGTACCGATCCACCCGGCTCAACACAGGCTCACCCCGCACACCCAACAGCTCCACCAACTGCCCGTGCGCCGACCCGATCAACCCCGCGTCATCCCCGCCCAGCGCCGACGCATCGATCGCGCTGCCTAGGAACACACGGATCAGCAGCTTCCCCTCCGGCGCACGCCCCGCATACTTCACGCTCGTAAACGACGCCGCGATGAGCGGACGACCCTCAGCCATCGGCACCACAAACCCAAACGAGTCCGGCTCACGTTCAAACTGAGACTTCTCATAACACAGCGTCGCCACCGCGCTGCTCGTGTGCGGCACCGCCTTCAAGCGCGACCCCACATCCTCGCTCGCATCCTCCAAGAGCCCACCCAGCGCCGGCGCCGCGCACGCGCCGACCACCGCGTCATACGTCTCATCGTTTCCGCGGTCATCCTGTAATCGCCAGCGACCATCATCCGTCGGCGATAGGGCGGTCACGCGATGCCCCAGCCGCATCCGATGCTCACCGATCAACTCCACCAAGCGCTTCGGCAGCGTGTCCATCCCGTCCTTAAACGAAACGAACAACCCGTACCGCGCCCCGCTCGCCTGCCCGCTGCCTCCCGCCGCTCGCTGCGCCTTCAATCCCTTCTTCAGCCCCCGCACCACGCTCCCGTGCCGTCGCTCCATCTCTACGAAACGCGGAAACGTGCAGCGCATCGACAGATACTCCGGGTCGGCCGTGTAAATCCCACCGGCCAGCGGCTGCACCAGCTTCTCCAACAACTCCCCGCCGAATCGCCTGCGAATAAACGACGCCAGCGACTCGTCCGCTTCATCGTCCCGCCCGCGGATCAGCGGCTCACACATCACACGCAGCTTCCCCAACGGCGACAACAGCGGGCTCTTCAAAAACGACCACATCTGCGCCGGCCCAAGCAACTGGAACCCCATGGGGATCGGCACCAGCTTTCCCTTGCTCACCACCAGCGCCTGCCTGCCCGACTCGTTCGTTTGGATCAATTGATCCGTCAACCCGATCCGCTCGACAAACTTCAACACGTCGTGCTTGATCGTGATAAACCCGTCAGGCCCAAGCTCGATGACAAACCCGTCCTCGCGCAGCGTGCGGATCTTGCCCCCCGCGTGCGACGCCGCATCGTAAACGTGCACCTCCAACGACGGATCGCGCTGCGTCAGCTCGTAAGCTGCGCCAAGCCCCGCACTGCCCGCACCGATCACGGCGATCCGGCGGGGCGGCTGTGTTGTTTCGGTATCAGGGCCCATCGCGCCAGTTTACGTGATCTCAGCCCCTCTGTGCATGGCTCGGCCGACCCGTCGGTCGCGGCGGGGCGGCACAACACCCCTCCGGACACACGTCGTGCGAAGGCCCGTGACAGCCCAGCGCCGCGCGCTCGCAGCTCCCCGCCTCCCCATCGTTACCGATCCGCTCCTCGATCAGGTCCACCAACCCGCTGACAAACACCCGATCGTCACCCACCGTCGCCGCACGCTCCATCCGCATCCCCAACGCCCCACAAAGCTGCGCCGCCTCCGTGTCCAGGTCGTACATCACCTCGATGTGATCCGATAAAAACCCGATCGGCACCAGCAACACATCGTCCACACCCGCGCCGTGCAGCCGCTCAAGGTGATCACACACGTCCGGTTCAAGCCACGGCACGTGCGGCGGACCCGAACGCGACTGATACACCAACTCCCACGCGTTCGCCGCAAAAGGCTCCGCCACCAACCGTGACGCCTCGTACAGCTGTGCCTCGTAACGCGACGCCCGCGCCATCGAGCTGGGAATGCTGTGGGCCGTGAACACCAGCCGCACGCCCCCGCGCTCGCCCTCCGGCCAACGCTCCAGCGCCGCCCGCACACGATCCCGCATCGGCTCAACGAAACACGGATGATTGTAAAACACGCGCACCTTGCCGTACGTCGGCGCGCGATCCTCGCCCACCGCCGCCCGCGCTCGATCGATGTCCTCCCGGTACTGCCGGCAGCTCGAATAACTGCTGTACGCGCTGGCCACCAGCGCCACCGCCCGCTTCACCCCATCGTCTGTCATCTGCCGCATCGTCGCCTCCAGCATCGGGTGCCAGTTGCGATTCCCCCAATACACCGGCAGATCGCTGCCTCGCCTGCGCAGCTCCGCCTCGATCCCGTCACGCAGCGCCCGGCTGTGCGCGTTCACCGGGCTCACCCCGTCGAACAGCTTGTAGTGCTCACCCACCTCTTCCAGTCGCTCCCGCGGGACCCCCCGCCCACGCGTCACGTTCTGCAGAAAAGGCACCACCTCGTCCAGCCCCTCCGGCCCGCCGAACGCCACCAGCAACACCGCGTCATATCCGCTCGCATCACTCAAGGCCGCTTTCCCTTCTTGTCACACAACACCCGCGCGCCGCTCCCGGCACACTCACCGATATCACCAAATCACGGTAACAAACTCTCCCCCACCCGCAAACGTCAGAACTCAATCGACATGATTCGCCAGCGCCGCGCGGATCTCGTCTTCGTACATCCCGATCCCCCGCAACCGCAAGCGAATGCTCCGCTCCAACGCCCGCGCATTGTTCTTAGCTGCGCGTTCCCAGGATTCCAGCACCTGATAAGCATGACCAATCTTCTCCAAGGTATCGACTTCATACTCCATGATGTAAGGAGGGTTCTCAAGCCAATTCCATTGGATGTGATAGAAACCGAGGAAATGATAGATAAAGGTGGAGATCAGCCAGACCCTTCCATCCGATTCACAATGCCACTCAAAGTCGAAGGCCTCGTGTTCACGCCCCTTCCAAGGGATTTCCAATTCGGCATACTTATCCATGAACCGCGAATGCATCGTGACATAGTCGCGCGCGGGATGATCCTCCGGGCAGCTCATAATCGGCATGTTTTCCGGGGCAATCAGGATGGGAGTATTCTTACGCAAGAGGTGTCTTCTCCACGCACAAGCACGGGCATTTGGATCATGTCATTTTAGACAAGTAGTCGTCCGCATCCACACCGATCTGATCCAATCGCCGACGGACACTGATCTCTCCTGCTTGCATGACTCCCTGTGCGTCAATCGCGATCCTTTTTGCGCGCGGCTCATCGGCCGCGGCCGCAAGCCACTCCTCTATAAGCACCAATGCCTCAAGGTGATCGCGGAGTTGAATGAGCTCGGTTTCCGTTGGCTCCGGCGGATTCTCTATCCACGCGGTCTGCGCACAGTACGTCCAGATGTATGTGTACATGAAATCGGACATCTTCCACGTCTTGTCGTCTTCTATCGAGTACCACTCGAAGTCGTAGGCCAGGTGTTCTTTGCCTTCCCACGGGATTTCGATGCAGTCATACTTACGCAGGAACTCCAATCGCAGGCTGACGTACCTTCGCGAAGGGTGCTCTTCCGGAAGGTTCATGATCGGAATATTCTCCGGATCAACGTACATCGGCAACTCTTGTCGACGTTTCATGTGTATCCCTTAGTACGTGAAAGGTATCTTCATGGAGTTGAGGATATCGATCCCGCGTTCGACTGAGTGAAGCCTGCCCAACATCGTCAACAGGAATTAAACGCATCGATGATAATTACTCTACTAAAGCATCCGCATCCAATCCAACTTGCTCCAGCCTGAGTCGAATACTCGTATCCCAAGTGTCCAGCAACTCAGCGGTTCGAATCGCGATCTCCAAGGCAAGCGGCTCGTTCTCCGCAGCGGCTTCCCAGTAATCGCGTATGGCTCTCGCCTCCTTGATCTGTTTGAGAGAAAGCACTTCGTATTCGGTTGCGTTAGCGGGGTTCGTCAGCCAATTGTCTTGAACAGAATGCGTCCACACATAGCAATACAGGAACTCAGAGATACGCCAGTTGCGATCATCTTCAGGGCAATACCACTCAAAGTCATAAGAAAATCCACCCCGTTGTTCCCAGGGAATATGCAATCCGTTGTAATCCTCCAGAAAACGGAACCGCGTCATCACGTAACGCTTCGACGGATGATCTTCAGGATACTCAAGGATGGGTGCATTTCGCGGATCGATGAGACTCATTGTGGGTACCTGTATCGACTGTGCGTTAGAAAGGAATTGTGACTCCAATGGATTTCAGATAATCAATGCCTCGATTCACGGCGTTTTGTGCGCCGCGATCCGCAAGCCCACCTGTTACAGTGGCCAATCCCGCTTCGTGTGCCTGACCATAAACCAGGCTTACGTTGAAGGCGCGATCACTTCCTAGTCGTTGTATCGTAAATAGAGTCTGCTCTTGCCTAAGATAGTCCCCTCGAAGGCCCGAGTTTCTACGTGTTGGGAATACCTGCTTGCCTGATACCCAATATGCGTTGGGTTCCGAAGCAGGCGTGCCATACCGCCCGTTCCACCATCGCGCTACGCCAGGTTGTGAGGTCGTAATTGCCTCCAGCGACGGGAACCGAAAGTCTTCTGCCAACTGTAGCGCCGTCGTATTCCCAGTCTTCCCCGCCGCGCTCGCCGCACCCTCACGCACCGCGATGCCTTCGCGGTTGAGCACGCCCCTAAACGTGCTGCGCGGCGTCGACGCAAACGCGTTGCCCTGAACCCCCGCCTCAGGCAACATCACCGAACTCCGCGGCATCATCGCCGCCAAACCCTGGAACCCCAGGTCCGCCGCCATGATCCACCCCGCGTTCTCCACGAAACGATCCAGGTCAAACGGCTCACCCTCAAACGCGCCCAGCCGCGCCTCGTGAATCCCCGCCCCATACATCCCCAGCCCCGCGCCCTGCGCGATCGCACCACCCACGCCCGCCACCATACGATTCCGCGCAAACCCGCCCAGCGCTTTCGTCGCACCCCGCCGCGCTAGCGTCGAAATCGGTCCCGCACCCATCGCGAACGCGCCCAACTCCGCCGTCGTCAGGATCGCATTTAACCCCTCCCACTTCGCCCGCTCCAATTCCGCCTTAGACATCTTCAGAATGTAATACCCCACCGGGTTGTCCACCGTGTGGTCGTAGATGTCGTAGATCAACTGGTCACGCGTCTTCAGCGCCTCCTCATCGCTGATCGCCGGGTCGTACATCCCGATGCTCGTCTTCCAGACATTCCAATCCTGAATCACACGCACCGCCGTAGGCGATTCGGAAGACCGGAACGACGCCGTCTTGCCGATCATGTCCGCCAGTTTCACAACCTGTTCGTGGTGCGAGTCGGGACCGTAGAAAATAGTCGGAACGTGCTCCACAAAGATCGTGTAAGGCGTGTCGGGATCGTCCTTGCGTTCACGGAAATCGAGCAGCACATCCACGCGCTTCTCAGCCGGCGTGCGGTAATCCTTCCCAAACTGCGCATCGAAGTAACGGTCCTGCACAACCTGCGGTAAATCAAACACCGGCACAGCGTTCGGGTCATACAAAGACCACCCCGGCGCAGGATCTTTCGCCGCCGCGTACGCATCCATCACCGGGTCCGCCATGAAACTCACCGCGTTCAACGCCCCCAGCCACGGCGACGCCGCCTGCGACAACGACGTGGCAACGCTTGAGATCGACGACGCGAACCCACCCCAGTTCGCCGTCCCCGATTCCGCGCTCAGCCCCGACGGATCGGTCAGCCCCGTCGGATGATTACCCACATACGCGTAAAGATTTGGATCGCCCCCCGCGAAACCGATCGGGTCCTCCTCGATGAACTCACCCACCGTCGGGTCGTACCAGCGCGGCCGAGCCTGCCCGTATCCCTCCGCCGCCTCGCGGTACGAACGGTACAACGGATCGTCCGGCACCAGCGCCTCCGCCTTGCCGTACGCCTCGATCGCCTCGTCCCGTCGTCCATGCGCGCTTAGACAGTGCCCCCGTTGTGACAGACACTCCGCCATCTCCTCACTTTCCGTGAGTGACCGCAGATAAACCCGGCGCTCGCCGCGCTCCGCTTCGATACGATGCAACACGGCCGGCCAAACCCGCGGCCACTGCCGGTAGTAATCATCCGAATGACTCAACATCCCGTTGCCGTGACACTCGATATTAAACCGCTCCCCGCCCGGCTCATCCCACCGACAAAACAAGTGCTCTCGCGTCCGCACCAGTCGCAGCGGATACCCCATCCGCCGACCGATCGCCGTGATCAACATCGGGATTGACGCACACGTCCCCGTGCGACGCTCCCCCAAAAGCCCGTGAATCATCAGGTCGCTACTGTCCCGCCAGTCCCACGCCGCATCTCGATCGATCAGCGCCGGGTTGTAACGCATTCCCATCCGTCGCTGCAGCGCACTGGTCAGCGCCAGCATCCGCCAATACCCGATCCGCCCATCAAAACGAGACGGGTCTCGATGAAACTGGTGGATGTGATGCTCGGTATACCCGTAGGTTTCCCCCGCCCACGCGTCCAGCCGCCGCACCATCCGCCCGACGTCCAGCCCCTCCGCACCCGCCAACCCCACCGCACACGTCAGGTTAAACCACCCCAGGTCAAACCCGTCCCGATCCGTCGGAACGACAACGTCTCCCTCCATAGGAGTGACAATGGCACTATCCCCTTGGCCCGGCCCGTTACTCATGTGTCTACGATACGTGTTGCCTGATCATGTTCGGTGACACCGCTGTGTCACCCGGTCGAAGAAATGTCAGTCCCCATGTCGGACCAGTGTAAGCCGCCCCAGCCCTCCGCTCCAAGACAAAAACGCCCCAAAAAGCGTTACGACTTCCCGCGTTTTTTCACACCCAAAACCCCGTTCCGTCCCGATCTCAGCCCAAAAAACGCCTTTCCGTCTTGCCCGCCGCAGTCTCTACGTGTATCCTGTTAGAGTTAGGCCGATAATCGGTCGATGTTACCGCAAGCGGGTTACCGACCCCGGTGGAGTGCGACGCGTGAATGACACGCTCACAACTCGGTCCTTCCTCTTCATCAGCCGTCCGGCTGGGCGCTTTGCATGATCGCATCGCATCTATCTCAATCCACAATCTCAATCGACCTTACGCCGCGTGTTGCGGCAACACTTGTCCGCTGATCTTTCACAGGAGCTCAAATCATTCCCAGGCGACGATTCATTAAACGCGACGACGTCAAGACCAAGCAGCTGCGCACCAACGAGCGCATCCGCATCTCCCCCATCCGCCTCATCGACCACGAGAACAACCAGGTCGGCATTGTCGACACCGCCCGCGCCCTCGACATGGCGCGCGAAGTCGGTCTCGATCTCGTCGAGGTCTCTCCCGATGCTCGCCCCCCCGTCTGCAAGATCATCGACTACGGCAAGTGGAAGTATCAGCAGAAGAAGAAAGAGCAAAAGGCCAAGAGCCACTCCAAGGTCAGCGAGATGAAGGAGGTCCGCCTACGCCCCAGCACCGACGATCACGACCTGTCGATCAAGCTCGAAAAGGCCCGCGCCTTCCTCGCCGACGGACACAAGGTCCAGTTCACCATGATGTTCAAGGGCCGCCAGAACGCCCACAAGGACATCGGCTACAAGCAGTTCCAGGAGCTCGTCGAACAGTTCGCCGACGTCGCCAAGGTCGAAGTCCCCGCCCGCGCCATGGGCCGACGCATGACCATGATCGTCGCGCCGCTGCCCAAGGGCGCCACCAAGAAACCCAAGCCCGCCGCCGACGCGCCCAAGACCGACGCGCAGCAGGCTCCCCCCACCCCCCCCCCCCCCCC
>JANQJT010000116.1 GCA_028281485.1 Phycisphaeraceae bacterium | reverse complement strand
CGATAAACGGGAAGGCGATGCCGGCGAAGTTCGACCCGCCGCCGGTGCAACCGACGATCACGTCGGGGTCGTCGCCGGCCATTTCCATCTGCTTCATCGCTTCCAGACCGATCACCGTCTGGTGCAGCAGCACGTGATTGAGCACCGAACCCAACGCGTACTTGGTGTCGTCGCGCGTGGCGGCGATCTCCACCGCTTCGGAGATCGCGATGCCCAGCGAGCCGGGACAGTCCGGGTCTTTTTCGAGAATGGCTCGGCCGGACTGCGTGGTGTCGGACGGGCTGGCGATGCACCGCGAGCCGAACGCCTCCATCATCGCGCGCCGGTAAGGCTTGTGACCGAAGGAGACCTTGACCATATACACCAGCACCTCCAGACCCAGCAGCGCACCGGCGAACGCCAGCGACGAGCCCCACTGCCCGGCGCCGGTCTCGGTCGACAGCTTGGTCACGCCGGCCTCCTTGTTGTAGAAGGCCTGCGGCACGGAGGTGTTGGGTTTGTGTGAGCCGGTGGGCGAGACGCCCTCGTATTTGTAGTAGAGCTTGGCGGGCGTATCGAGCGCCTGCTCGAGGCGGCGAGCGCGGTACAGCGGGGTGGGCCGCCATTGGCGATAGATGTCGCGCACGGGCTTGGGGATGTCGATGGTGCGCTCGGTGGAGACCTCCTGTTCGATGAGAGACATCGGGAACAGGGGCTCGAGATCGCCGGGGGTGATCGGCTGGGTCGTGCCGGGGTGGAGCACGGGGGGCATCGGCTCGGGCAGGTCGCCGGCGATGTTGTACCAACTGACAGGCAGGTCGCTCTCGTCGAGCACGTATTTCACGCTATCGGCCATGTTGCAATCCTTACGGTGTGGACCGAATAGTGTAAGCAAACCCGCATGTCCTGTTTAGTCGGTCGTGACAGAATAGGGCTCGCCCCCTACTTGGTGTCGAACCAGCTCGTGCCCCAGCTGGGCTCGACCTTCAGGGGCACGGCCAGCTCCATCGCACCCTGCATCTCGTCGGTCAGGATGGCCGACTGGGCTTCCGATCGGTCATACTTGATCGCGATCGTCAACTATGAGCAAGATTGTGAACGTCAGTTTGATCTGCAGTTCATTTCAACCAGAGATCAAGATAATACTCTTGCAGCAATCCGCTATCATTCTTCTGATAGAGTTCCAAGAGTTTTCGATCACAAACAATTCGGTGATGTAGATCGCGAATAAGTCGAACTGCCTGGGTGCTAATACGACACAGTTCATCTGTTTTTTGATGCCCACGACCATACTGATACGGTGCGTATTTACCATGCGCAATATTATTGCGGAGTTCGGCAGCATCAATAGCAATTTGCACGTTCTCACGCTGCCTTTGGTTAGTTCCGCCGATAAGCTTTGCTGTGGTAATCGCTCTCATCCATTTTGTATCACAAATGTCTTGGAAAAGTACTTCCAAGCACAGCATCATCTTAAAAATAGTATCTTCGCAGAAGCGCCACTTGAGGCCTTGATTGAAGAATTCAAGACTTCTTTCAAGCCGACTACCTTTTAGATCTCGATCTTTCGCATGACGCGGAATAAAAGTGTATCTCTGTTTAAACCATGATTCGTCATATATCCCCGCAAGCGCCATACATGCAGTTCGCCATTGGGGTACGACCTTCTCATTAAACATTTCAAAGTAAGACCATCCTGCTCCTCCCGACAAGACTGGCTTGAAGCGATCACGAGCAGTTTCCGTACTCCCACCACAAAACCAATGGCTTCTAGAATTGTTGGGATATACGCGCATAATAGTCCCACAAAAGGTAATCATTCCAGCTAATGGACCGATCGTGTGGGATGCGCGTATTGCTGGCTCGATTAATCTTTCGGCCCATAGTTCAACATCGATGTATTCACTGAAGTTAAGATCATAAGCTCCCGCGTAATACTGAATTGATGGAGTTTTAGGAGTGAAATCTGGCCTCTTTGTATCGTTGCAGTAGGAGTTAAGTACTGCTGAAAAACGATCACCGAGAGGCTTTAAAGTCAGTTCTTTGGATAGCTTCCAACGTTTTTCAATCTCAACCCCATTAAGCCATAGTGCACATATTGCCCATATTTTGACCGGGCTTTTTTTTGATACCAATGCCAGTTTTGCATGCATAACTATCCCTACTTGCAGTCATACCATGACTTGCCCCAAGCGGTATTCACCTTCAAGGGGACTGACAGCTCCATTACATTACACATCACCGAAGAGATCATGCTCTCGTCTTCAGCGATTCGATCTTCCGGCAAATCGTAAAGAATCTCGTCATGAATCTGCACAACCATTTCAGATGTGGGTGACTTGACGGGAACCTTTCGATCGAGGCGGATCATGGCGAGCTTGATCAGGTCCGCGGCCGAGCCCTGCACGACGGAGTTAATCGCCATGCGGCGGCCCAATTGAACCACGTTGTTGTTGCGCGAGGTGATCTGGGGAATCGCCCGGCGGCGCTTCATCATCGTCTCGACGTAACCTTTCGTCTCGGCCTGCTCGACGCAGCGTTCGAGGAACGCATCGATTTTCGGGTAACGCTTCTTGTAGTTGGCGATGATCTGCTTGGCCTGCTCCACGTTGTCCGAGGCGGCGGCGGTGGGATCGAGCCGACGCGCCAGGCCGTACGGGGTGATGCCGTAGACGATGCCGAAGTTGACCATCTTGGCGCTGTCGCGCTGGGCGGGGGTGACGTCTTCGAGCGGGACGTCAAACACCTCGGCGGCGACGGCGCGGTGGATGTCCAGGTCCTTCTCGAACGCGTCGATCAGGCCGGGGTCGCGCGAGAGGTGCGCGAGGATGCGCAGCTCGATCTGTGAGTAGTCGGCGGCGAGCAACACGCGGCCGGGCGGCGCGACAAAGGCCTTGCGGATCTGTCTGCCCAGGTCGGTGCGGATCGGGATGTTTTGGAGATTGGGATCGCTGGAGCTGAGCCGGCCCGTCGCGGCGCCGGTCTGGTGGAACGAGGCGTGGATGCGGCCGGTGTCGGGGTGGATCGCGTCCTTGAGCGAGCCGAGGTACGTGCCCACGAGCTTGGTGAGCTGGCGGTACTCGAGCACGAGCTCGGCGATGACGGCGCCGGGGCCGGTCTGCTCATCGACGATGCGCTGCAGCACGCCGCTGTCGGTGGACGGGCCGGTCTTGTTGCGCTTGTAGGGCTTGCAACCGAGCTGCGTGAACAAGACGTCGGCCAACTGCTTGGGCGAGTCGGGATTGAAGTCGGCCTTGGCGGTGTCGATGATCTCGCCGCGCAGCGCCGCGATGCGCTGCTCGAGCGCCTCGCGCTGCGTGTCCAGCTCGTCGGGGTTGACGGTGATGCCGTTGTGTTCCAGCTCGGCCAACACGGGCACGAGCGGCATCTCCAGTTCTGTGAACAGCTCGACCAGGCCCATCTGCTTGAGCATCGGTTCGAACTGGGCCTTGAGGCGGAGGGTGATGTCGGCGTCTTCCGCGGCGTAGGTTGTGGCTGTATCGAGCGGGACCCGGTCGAACGTGATCTGCTTCTTGCCCGTGCCGATCAGTCGATCGATGGGGATCATCTCGTAGTTGAGCTGGGCCAGCGCGATGTTGTCGAGCTTGAAGCTGGAGCGCGTGGCGTCGATACAGAACGCGGCGACCATCGTGTCGAACCCGGTCGTCACGCCGCGCATCTTGATGCCCGCGCGACGCAACACGAGCAGGTCGTACTTGAGGTTTTGGCCCACCTTCGGGATCGACGCGTCTTCGAGGATCGGCTTGAGTTTGTCGACAACGGTCTGTGCGTCGAGGTGCGAGCTGGGATCGGGCGAGCGCACGGGGATGTAGACGCCGCGTTTGGCAGCGAGCCCATCGCCGTGCGGCTCCCACGCCAGCGACACGCCGCACAACCCCGCCTGCATCGCCAGGATGTTGTCCGTCTCGGTGTCGACCGCCAACGCTCCGCCGGCTTCGACCGCGGTACGGATCGCGGCGATGACCTCGTCGAGTTCCTCGAGGGTGGTGACCGCGGCGTAGTCGTCCGGATTGGCGGTATCAAAAGCAGACGGCGGCGCAGCTTCTTCATCGACAGCACCAAACAACGACGGCTCGGAGTCGACCGATGCAGTCGGTTTGGCGGGCGGTGGGGTTTGTTCGGTTGCGCCGCTGCCGGACAGGGACTCCAGGTCGCGCAGGTGTCGCGTGAAGCCGAGCTGTTTGAAGACGAGCACGAGCGTGTCGGTGTCCAGCGGCGAGGCGGCGGCTTCGTCGAGTGAGAACTCAAACGGCACGTCGCGGATCAGCTCCACCAGTTGTTTGTTGAGGTCGAGGCGGTCACGCGTGGCCTCGACGTTCTCGCGCTGCTTGGGCGTGAGCTCGTCGGTGTGATTGAGCAGCTCGTCGATCGAGCCGTACTGCGCGATGAGTTTGGCGGCGGTCTTGGGGCCGATGCCGGGCACGCCGGGGATGTTGTCGGAGTTGTCGCCCATCAGCGCGAGCATGTCGCGCACCTGGTCGGGGGTGACGCCCTTGTCGGCCTTGAGCGTGTCGACGTCGACGGTTTCGTCCTTGTGGATGTCAAACATGACCACGCGATCGGACAGGAGCTGTTGCAGGTCCTTGTCGCGCGAGACGATGAGGGTCTGGATGTCGTCGCGGTCCGTGAGGCGTTGGCAGACGGTGGCGATGACATCGTCGGCCTCGTAGCCGGGCACGCCGATGACGGGGATGTTCATCATGCCGCAGATTTCAACGATGCGGTCGACCTGCGGGCCGAAGTCTTCGGGGGGCGATTCGCGGTTGGCCTTGTAGTCGGCGTCGAGCTGAGAGCGGAAGGTCTCGGTGTCGCCGGACACGTCGATGGCGACGACGACGTAGTCGGGCGTGTATTCACGAAAGAGCCGAAGGAGCATGCCGACGAAACCGAAGGTGGCGTGGGTGGGTTCGCCGGTGACGGGGCTGGACATGCCGCCGCGGATGGCGTGGTAGGCGCGGAAGATCTGCGCGTGGCCGTCGATGAGGTATAGCTTCTTTGGTGTGTCGGGCATCGTGGCGGTATTGTAAGGGGCATCGAACCCGACGACACGGAGCAGAGCATGACTATTGAGATTGGAAACAAGGCGCCGCAGTTCACGCTGCCGGACGCGGACGAGCAGAAGGTCGCGCTGAAAGACCTGTTGGGCCAATGGGTGGTGTTGTATTTTTATCCGCGAGCGGACACGCCGGGTTGCACGACGCAGGCGTGCGAGTTCACCGATTCGATCAAGGATTTCGAGGGGATGGACGCGACGGTGGTGGGCATCAGCCCGGACAAGCCCGAAAAGCTGGCGAAGTTCATCGCCAAGCACAAGCTGAAGGTCACGCTGTTGAGCGATCCCGAAGTGAAGGTAATGACGAAGTACGAGGCGTGGGGCAGCAAGATTTCTTTCGGCACGAAGGTGCTTGGCGTGAAACGCTCGACCGTGATCATCGACCCTAAGGGTAAGGTGGCCCACCGGTGGAAATCGGTGAAGGCCAAGGGGCACGCGGAAAAGGTGCGCGACAAGATCGCTGCGCTCCGCGCCGAAGCATCGTAAGGAAACAGACATGACCCGCTACACCGTTCACGGCCAGATCGCCCAGTACGCCCGGATGACGCCCGAACCCGGTCAGGCCATCTGGGCCAGCAAGGGCGCGATCATGTCGTACACGTCTGACGTGCGATGGAACCTGCGTATGCCCGGCGGCGCCGGAGGCGTGGCCAAGCGGCTGTTGTCCGGTGAAGGCGTGTCGCTTTTGTACATCGAGACGGATCGTCCGGGTCAATCGATCATGCTCGGCGTCAAGGAGCCGGGGCATCTGATGGAGTGGGACCTGGCGGACGGGCCGGTGATGACGACGCGCGGATCGTTCGTCGCGGCGTGGGGAGACGACATCGGGATCGACGTGACCATCGCCAAGCGGGCCGGGGCGATGTTGTTCGGCGGCGCGGGCCTGTTCCTCCAGCGCATCAGCGGCAGCGGCAAGGTCCTGCTGCACGGGTCGGGCGACTTCCAGGACACACGCCTCGAGCCCGGCCAGGAATTGTTCACCAGCACGGGCAATCTCGCGGCGTTCGCGGCCGACGTGGACTACAACATCCAGGCGGTCGGCAGCGTGGGCAAGTTTTTCTTCAGCGGCGAGGGTTTGTTCCTCACGAAGCTGACCGGGCCGGGCCGGGTGCTGCTGCAGAGCCTCAAGCGGACCCACAGCAAGGGCGGTTCCTAAAAACAAGCCGCCCCACTACGGAGGCGGCTCGGTGTTTCAACGGTATTCAGACGGGGCGGGCGGATCAGGTGCGACCGTAGATCATGTCGTTGAGGTATTGGATCTGCACCTCGGCCTTGGAGGCGAAGTGGGCGTTGACGTCGCCGATGGAGATCATGCCTTCGAGCTGGCCGGCGTGATCGATGACGGGGATGTGACGGATGCGCCGCTGCATCATCAGCGAGCGGACCTCTTCCAGATCGGTGTCCGGGTTGCAGCAGACCACCTCGGTGGTCATCACGTTGACGAGGATCGTGCCGCCGGGGTTGCGCTGCTCGGCTACGACGCGCCGCAGCACGTCGCGCTCGGTAAACATGCCGCTGACCTGACCGCTGGGGCTGGTGACGACCAGCGCACCGATGCGGGATTCGTTCATCTTGCGTGTCGCGTCGAGCACCGTCGTGGTCTCGGACGCGGAA
Source organism: Phycisphaeraceae bacterium (assembly GCA_028281485.1). Classification (GTDB taxonomy): domain Bacteria; phylum Planctomycetota; class Phycisphaerae; order Phycisphaerales; family Zrk34; genus JANQHD01. The sequence goes on along the minus strand of JANQJT010000116.1, from coordinate 2,458 downwards.
TAAACCGACCCACCCTTCATCCGCAGGATATCCATCACTTGAGCCATGGGAAGACCTCCGTGCAGGGCGGCAATACGACCGCCGAACCTAAGGAAAACGAAATGTGACACATGACGCGTGCGCGTCGAAAACAAGCGAAGATTTGCACCCAGACGTTAGAATCCTACGACGCGGTTCGACCGGTGGGCAAGTAAAAAAACAGGCCGAATCGTGTGATCCGGCCTGATCGAGTTTAAACGCGGGGTCCGGGTTTTTTATCGCTAAATATCTGCGCCCGGGTCGGCGGTTTGGGTCGGCGACGTGTACGGCTTGATCTCGCCGGTCTTCAGCCTGCGGATGTAATCCTTCGACAGCTTGGCCACCTTGCCGGACAGAATCACCATGCCCAGGATGTTCGGGTACGCCATCGAGAGGATGAGCATGTCGGTGAAATCGATAACGTTGGTCAGGCTCACCATCGGCCCGAGGAAAACGAACAACAGAAACACAAAACGGAACGGCCAGATGCCGCGGTGACCGAACAGGTATTCCACGGCGCGTTCGCCGTAGTAGCTCCAGGAGATCATCGTGGAGTAGGCGAAGATGAACACGGCAATGCAGAGCAGGAATGGCAGGAAGCCGTGAAGCGTTCCAAACGCTTCGGCGGTCATCGCCGCGCCACGCACCCAACCCTCCGAGCCTTCCAGCGCAGAGGATTCGATCTTGCTTTGAGTGATGAGAATGGTCAGCGCGGTCATGGTGCAAACAACGATGGTGTCGATGAACGGGCCGATCATGGCAACGACGCCCTCGCGAACGGGTTCGGCGGTCTTGGCCGCGGAGTGGGCGATGGCCGCGGAACCCAGGCCGGCCTCGTTGGAGAACGCGCCGCGCTTGATGCCGACAACCAGCACGCCCATGATGCCGCCCCACGCGATCGCGTCTCTGGAGAAAGCGCTGTTGACGATCGACATCAGCAGGTCGGGGATCCCCTCCATGTTTGTCAGCAACACAATGACACAGACCAAGCAGTAGAACGCGCACATCGCGGGAACGACCTTGCAGGTCACATCGCCGATGCGCTTGATCCCACCAACAATGACCAGCGCCACGAGAATCGTCATGATGATGCCGATCATCCAGGCGTAGCTCTTGTCGCCGTCGAGAATCACGAAGGAAACTATCTCAGCGGTCTGGTTGGATTGGAACATGTTGCCGCCACCGAGTGACCCCATGATGGCGAAGAAGGCGAAGCTGATGGCGAGCAACTTTCCGAGCGGCCAGCCGAGCGTCTTACCCAGCACATCGATCAGGCCACGGTGCAGGTAAACCATCGGCCCGCCGAGCACGTGTTCCTTGCCGCCGGGCAGGGCCTTGTGTGTGGCATCGGCTTCACCGCGGTCGGCGCTCTCGGCGCCGATGCGCCGGTAGACCTGCGCCAGCGTGCAGCTGGTGAACTTGCTGGACATGCCAAAGAAGGCGACGACCCACATCCAGAAGACCGCGCCGGCGCCGCCCTGGCTGATCGCGATGGCCACGCCCGCGATGTTGCCCAGACCGACGGTGGCGCTGAGCGCGCTGGTCAGGGCCTGGAAGTGACTGATCTCGCCGTGGTCATCGGGATTGTCGTACTTGCCGCGGATGACGGCGATGGAGTGTGTGAACAAACGGAGATTGATGAAGCCGAATCGGAACGTAAAGAACACCGCACCAAGTAGCAGGAACACGATGATCAGAGGCACCTCGTGTATGCTGGCTGACGATAGAGAATCCAATGCGCGATACCGATCCCGTAATCCCGTAACGAACGCGCTCGCCCGATCCTGATCTTCGAGCGACATCGTGCCACGCAGGTTTGCAAGATCGGCCTTGGCTTTCTTGTAGTTCTCCAGGGCAACGGGGGCCTGCTCAATCGCGTTGGAACGCCCCTGCAACACCCGCTGCCAACCGAGAATCGCCTTAATCTCACGGAGCGCATTGACGATCGACGCGACACGGTCGGGATTCGCCCCCTCATTCGACACCTCCCCTTCCATGAGAAAGACCGCTATCGCCTGGTTGATCTCGGCGTTGTCCGTCAGGTTTCGAGCAACCGCTTCCAAACGAGATTCGGCGTCTTCGATCTTCTCTGCCTGGGCCACACCCCATTGATCGTATGAATCGATGGCCCGCAAGAACTCCGAAGACGTCGCGGTGTTGATCTCGATGGCGGGCGTTGCGATTTCAAGGGCCTGTATCTCGCTGATCAAAGAGACCAATGATGCAATCGCATCAATCGTGTCTTTCGTTACCGCGGAGTCTTCGCTTGAAAGCAACCCAACTTCCCGGGCGAGACGCCGCTGCGCATCGGCGAGTTTCTTGTCGATGCTCTGCTCAGACGGATCGAAGACGCCGAAGCTGATATCAAAGAACATATACGGCGCGATGTCGTAGTTCACCTCACCGAACACTTCGTTGGCCCGGGTTTGTATCCGTTCAC
>JANQJT010000097.1 GCA_028281485.1 Phycisphaeraceae bacterium | reverse complement strand
GGTACACGACGGCGCCAGCGATATCCACATCGAACCCGACGACAACCGCCTGCGCGTGCGCTACCGCGTGGACGGCAAGCTGTTCGAGAAGATCAGCCCGCCGTACCAGATGCACGCGGCGGTGGTCAGCCGCATCAAGATCATGGCGCAGCTGGATATCTCCGAGCGTCGCGTTCCACAGGACGGCGGCATTCACGTCATGCTCGACGGTCGGCCCATCGACCTGCGCGTGAGCACCTGCCCCGGTAAGCAGGGCGAGAAGGTCGTGATCCGCATCATCGACAACAACAACATCCTTGTGTCCCTGGAGAAGCTGGGCTTCAGCTACGACATGCTCCAGAGCTTCAAGGAGGTGATCCACTCGCCCAACGGCATCATCCTGGTGACCGGCCCGACCGGTTCGGGCAAGAGCACCTCGCTTTACTCGATGCTGGCGGAGCTGAACACCGAGGACGTCAACATCTGCACGGTGGAAGACCCCGTCGAGTTCAATCTGGGCGGCGTGAACCAGTTCCAGACCAACGAGCGGGCGGGCTTTACGTTCAGCTCGGCGTTGCGATCGCTGCTGCGCCAGGACCCGGACATCATCATGCTCGGTGAGATCCGTGACACGGACACGGCCAAGATCGCCACGCAGGCGGCGCTGACCGGTCACGTCGTGCTCTCGACGCTGCACACCAACGATGCGCCCAGCGCGGTGACGCGTCTGTACAACATCGGCGTGGAGCCGTACCTCGTCGCGGCGTCGCTGCGCGGTGTGCTGGCCCAGCGCCTGGTGCGCAAGATCTGTAAGAACTGCAAGGAGCCGATCGAGGTTTCGAGCAAGGTGCGGAAGATCGTGGAGCGCGAGGTCGGCCCGGTTGACACGTTCTACCACGGCGCGGGGTGTTCGAAGTGTCGCAACACCGGTTACAGCGGTCGCGTGGGTATCTATGAGTTGTTTGTGCCTTCGGACACGCTGCTGGACATGATCGCGCGCGGCGAGGGCTTGCAGGCTTTGCGTGAGCGGGCGATTCAAGAAGGCTACGTGACGCTTCGGCGCGACGGGTTGGAGAAGGTCAAGGCGGGTCTGACGAGTGTGGACGAGGTGCTCCACGTCACGGCCGGCTAAGGAGAACGACGATGCCGAACTTCAGCTACCAGGCGCGAGACCACTCCGGTCAGATCAGCACGGGCACGCTCGTGGCTGATTCGATCGCCGAGGCCGGTCGCCTGATCCGCGGCGAAGGCAAGTTCATCGTGAAGCTGGCCGAGTCGCGCAGCGGCGCCGCCAGCGCGTCGACCGATGTGCCGATGAAGCACCACTATCGCAACATCAAGCGCGACGAGGTGATCCACTTCTCGCACCAGATGTCGGTGATGATCGACACGGGCGTGACGCTTGGCGAGGCGTTGGATTCGATCTCGGATCAGACAACGAACGAGCACTTCAAGGCCGTGCTGGCCGACGTCAACAGCCAGGTGCAGGCCGGCCAGGCGTTCAGCGTGGCACTGGAGAGCCACTCGAAGGTCTTCCCGAACCTGATGATCTCGCTGCTGAAGGCATCGGAGGCGTCGGGCACGATGGGGCAGATGCTCGAGCGCATCAGTGCGTATCTGACGAAGGAGCGCAACACGCTCAAGTCGGTGCGCGGCGCGATGATCTACCCGATCGTCATGATGATCATGGCGTTCAGCGTGACGATCTTTCTGTTGGCGTTCGTGTTGCCTCGATTCAGCAAGATCTTTGCCAATCGCGGCGCGGCGCTGCCGATGCCGACGCGTCTGCTGCTGGGCATCAGCGATTTTCTCGTGAACTACTGGTACGTGCCGACGGGCCTGGTGGTGTTGTTGATCGGTACGGTGATCTACCTGCGCACGCAGGCGTGGGGCCGCAAGTTCCTCGACGGGATCAAGCTGAACATGCCGCTGCTGGGCAACATGTTCCGTCAGCTGTACATCACGCGCGCGACGCGCACGATGGGCACGATGATCGCCGCGGGCGTGCCGATGCTGGACATGATTTCGATCACGCGCGACGTGACACGCAACAGTCACTTCGAGGAACTGTGGGACGATGTCGATTCGCAGCTGCGCGAGGGCGTGCAGCTATCGACGGCGTTGTTCGAGAGCCCGTTGATCCCCGGCCCGGTGAGTCGCATGATCCACTCCGGCGAGAAGGCGGGGCGGCTGGGCATGGTGATGGAGAAGATCGCCGAGTTCACGGAGCACGATTTTGACGAGGCGGTGAAGCGGACGACGGAGTTTATCGAGCCCGCGATGGTGGGTTTCATGGGCGCGTTGATTGGTTTCGTGGCGATCTCGCTGCTGCTGCCGATCTTCAGCGTGGGCCGGGTTATGGCCGGTGGATAACACATTGCAGCCGCGGTGCGGCTGATGACAGCAGTCACCTTTGCAAGGGAAACGGCGTGCGTCTGACGTTCGCCGTTTTCCTATGCGCCCGGTAGGTGTGCGCGCGTTACCCCGCGGCCGCGGTGGCGGGGCGTTGCAGCGAGCGGGCGAGGAACTGGCCGGTGTAGCTGCCGGTGACGGCGGCGACCTGCTCGGGGGTGCCTTCTGCGACGACGGTGCCGCCGCGATCGCCGCCCTCGGGGCCGAGATCGATGATCCAGTCGGCACACTTGATCACGTCGAGGTTGTGCTCGATGACGATGACGGTGTTGCCCTTGTCGACGAGTCGGTTGAGGACGTTGAGCAGGTTGTGGATGTCGGCGAAGTGCAGACCGGTGGTGGGTTCGTCGAGGACGTAGACGGTGTGGCCGGTGGCGTTCTTGCCGAGCTCGGTGGCGAGCTTGACGCGCTGGGCCTCACCGCCGGAGAGGGTGGTGGAGGACTGTCCGAGTCGGACGTAGCCCAGGCCGACGTCGCGCAGCGTGCGCAGCATCTGAACGACCTTGGGGAAGCTGTCGAAGAACTCGATGGCGCCCTCGACGGTCATGCTCAACACGTCGGCGATGCTCTTGCCCTTGTAGGTGATCTCGAGCGTTTCGTGGTTGTATCGCGTGCCCTTGCACTGTTCGCACTCGACGTAGACATCGGGCAGGAAGTGCATCTCGATTTTCTTGAGGCCCTGGCCCTGGCATGATTCGCATCGGCCGCCCTTGACGTTGAAGCTGAAACGTCCGGGCTTGTAGCCGCGAATCTTTGCCTCGCGGGTCTGGGCGTAGAGCTTGCGGACCTCGTCGAACACGCCGGTATAGGTCGCGGGGTTGGAGCGAGGCGTTCGGCCGATGGGGGCCTGGTCGACCTCGATCACGCGGTCGACGTTGCTCAGGCCGTTGACGCGGAGGTGTTTGCCGGGTTTTTCGCGTGAGCCGTGCAGGTAGCGTTTCATCGAGCGCAGCAGGATCTGATTGACCAGCGTGCTCTTGCCCGAGCCCGAGACGCCGGTGACGCAGGTCAGGCCGCCGAGGGGGAACTTCACGTCGATGGTCTTGAGGTTGTTTTCCTCGGCCTTGCGGACGAGCAGGGGGTTGTCGGTGTCGACGTCGCGCCGCTGGTTGGGGATCTCGATGCGGTATTCGCCGGTGAGGTACTTGGCGGTGACCGAGTCGTGGTTGGCCATGAGGTGGTTGAGGTCGCCCTCGCCGACGACGCGACCGCCGTGGCGTCCGGGGCCGGGGCCGATGTCGATGACCCAGTCGGCCGATCGGATGGTGTCTTCGTCGTGTTCGACGACGAGGACGGTGTTGCCGATGTCGGTGAGGTGTCGGAGTGTGCGGATGAGTCGGTCGTTGTCGCGCTGGTGCAGGCCGATGGTGGGCTCGTCGAGGACGTAGCAGCAACCGACCAGTCCGCTGCCGACCTGCGTGGCCAGACGGATGCGCTGGGCCTCGCCGCCGGAGAGCGTGGCGGTGGCGCGGTTGAGTGTGAGGTAATCGAGTCCGACGTCGGCCATGAAGCCGAGTCGGCTGCGCACCTCCTTGACGATGGGCTCGGCGATGACCTGCTGCTCGTCGGAGAGGACGAGGCGGTCGAAGAGCTTGAGCGCCTGGCCGATGGTCATGGAGGTGATGTCGTGGATGTTGTACTGGTTGGGTTGGCCGAAGCGTGAGCCGAAGCCTTCGATGTCGTGGTCGTTGGCGCGGATCAGGACGTGCAGCGCCTCTTTACGGAGACGTGCGCCGTGGCAGGTCTCGCAGTGTGCCTCGGAGAGGTAGGCGTGGAGGCGTTGTTTGACGTACTCGCTGTCGGTGGATTCCCAGCGGCGTTGGAGGTTGGGGATGACGCCTTCGAAGCTGCTGCCGAACTTGCTGGCGTCGCGTGTGTTTGTGCCGTGCATGAGGATGCGGCGGAGCGTGCGCGACAGCTCGCGGTAGGCCATGGTCGAATCGACCTCGAAATCGCGGCAGAAATGCCGGATCAGGCGGTTGTAGTAGATGTTCATCCGCTTGCCGTGCCGGCGCCACGCCTCGATCGCGCCGTCGTCCAGCGAGAGGTTGGGGTCGGGCACGATGAGCTGCTCATCGAACTCCATGATCGTGCCCAGGCCGTCGCACGACGGGCAGGCGCCGTAGGGGGAGTTGAAGCTGAACAGGCGCGGGGCGAGCTCTTCCAGGGCGCACTCGGGGTGCTCGGGGCAGGCGTACTTTTCGCTGTAGAGCTGGTCGACCCACTTCTCGTCTTCGCCGGCGTGCGACTCGTCCATCACGGTGATGATGACCAGGCCCTCGCTGAGCTTGAGGGAGATCTCGATCGAGTCGGCCAGACGCGAGCGGATGTCGTCTTTGAGGATCAGGCGGTCGACCACGGCCTCGATGGTGTGGGCCTTGTTCTTGGCCAGCGTCGGGGGGTGACGCAGGTCGATGACCTCGCCGTCGACGCGGGCGCGGACAAAGCCCTGCCGTTGGATGCCCTCGAGGGTGTCCTTGTGTTCGCCTTTTTTCCCGCGGATCAGCGGGCTGAGCACCATGAGCTTTGTGCCGTGGGGCATCTGCAGGACCTGGTCGACGATCTGCGTGGCGCTGGTTGAAGAGATGGGCTTGCCGCAGGTCTTGCCCTTTTTGTCGACGTGCCAGCAGTGGGGCCGACCGGCGCGGGCAAACAGCAGTCGGAGGTAGTCGTAGATCTCGGTGGTGGTGGCGACGGTGGATCGTGGGTTGTGGCTGGCGGAGCGCTGCTCGATGGCGATGGTGGGGGGCAGGCCCTCGATCTCCTCGATGTCGGGCTTGGCCATCTGTTCGAGGAACTGTCGGGCGTAGGCGCTGAGGGACTCGACGTACTTGCGCTGGCCCTCGGCGTAGATGGTGTCAAAGGCGAGGGAGCTCTTGCCGCTGCCGGACAGGCCGGTGATGACGACCAGCTGATCGCGTGGGATGTCCAGGTCGATGCCGCGGAGGTTGTGCTCGCGGGCGCCTCGGATGCGGATGCATTTTTCACTCATCGGGCGATCACCCTTCCGGCGCCGGTTGTCAAGGGGTTACCACGTCCCAGTGGGAGTTTGATGGACCGGCGAATCCATCATGGTAAGGACAAAACGGGGCCCTCGCCAGTTGCTTTCTTGCCGGAACAACCGGGAGTCGTTAGATTCGCTCGCACCCCTGTGAGAGGCCCGTGGATGCGATTTGATTTGGTGGATCAGGTGCTGGAATGCGGCGACGACCGCGTGGTGACGGTGAAGAACGTCACGGCGGCCGAGGAGTACCTGGGCGACCATTTTCCCGGATTCCCGGTGCTGCCGGGGGTGATGATGCTGGAGGCGATGGTGGCGGCGTCGCGTCGTTTGCTTGCCGATAGGGGCGAGGGGCCCTGGGTGCTGGCGGCGGTGCGCAACGTGCGTTACGGTAACACGGTCAGGCCCGGCCAACAGCTGCGCGTGACGGTAGAAATCAAGAAGACCGACGGCGATCGGATCAGCCTTGCCGGCAAGGGCGAGGTGGGCGACGCGGTCGCGGTGCAGGGCCGATTCGAGATGCGACCGGCCGAGCCGCACGGATAACACACACGCCCGCGCCGATGCGCCGGGCCCTTCTCTTCGGAGCGAGCGAACATGGCTGAGATGAGCCGAGACGAAATCATGACCAAGGTCACCGAGGTGTTGGTCGACGCGCTGGGCGTTGACGACGACGAGGTCGAGGCGGGCGCGGCGCTGGGCAGCGACCTGGGCGCCGAGAGCATCGACTATCTCGACATCTCCTTCCGTTTGGAAAAAGCATTCGGCATCAAGATCGAACAGGGCGAGATGATCCCCGAGTCGGCGCTGCAGAACCCCGAGTTCGTGCAGGACGGCCAGGTGACCGACGCGGGCGTGGAGGAGCTGAAGAAGCTGATGCCTTACGCGGACTTCAGCGTGCTGGCCGACGATCGCTCGGTGGGCAAGGTGGCTGACGCGTTTACCGTCGAGGCGCTGGTGAAGTTCGTCGAACTCAAGCTGGCGGGCTAAGCGCTTCCGGTCAGGTCGGAGGCGATTTCATGCGGTG
>JANQJT010000086.1 GCA_028281485.1 Phycisphaeraceae bacterium | reverse complement strand
GAGGGCAGGGGGACCTGACGGGCGGTGATGGAGGCGATCTGTTGTTCGACGTTGAAGGCGTCGAAGAGGGGGATGGGTTTGTCGTAGTGGTAGACCTTGGTGGTGCCGCGAGGCATGGCGATGCGGAGGAAGTCGCTGGCGCGCTGGGCGGCCTGGCGGTCGTCGACGATGATGCGTCCGATGTCGTTGGCCAGGACGTCGCGGAGCGTGCGGATGATGAGGTCGGACTCGCGGTAGAGCTCGCAGGGTCCGCGTCCGGTGCCGATGCGGCGGTCCATGGTTTTCCAGAGGCGCAGCAGGTAGGCGAGGTCGCGTTTGAGCTCGGTCTTGGTGCGGCCGATGCCGGCGGTGCGGACGATGAAGCCGAACTCCTTGGGGGGGTCGAGTTCGTCGAGGATCTTGCGCATGGCGCGGCGTTTGTCTTCGTCTTCGACCTTTCGGCTGACGCCGTGGCGTTCCATGTCGGGCATCATGACGAGGAATCGACCGGGGATGGAGAGGTAGCTGGTGAGTGTGGGGCCCTTGGTGCCGATGCCTTCTTTGAGGACCTGGACGAGGATGCGGTCGCCGCGTTTGAGGACCTGTTGGATGGGGGGTCGGTTCTTGCGCGGTGTGCGTTTGCCGACGCGTTCGGTGGTCTGGTCGTCGCCGAAGTATCGGGGGTGGAGGTCGGAGATGTGGAGGAAGCCGTTTCGTTCGAGCCCGAAGTCGACGAAGGCGGCTTGGATGGAGGGCTCGACGTTGGTGACGCGTCCGCGGTAGATGTTTCCGACGTGGATGTCGGAGCTGGCGCGTTCGGCGTAGAGCTCTTCGAGCTTTCCGTCCGCGACGATGGCGATGCGACATTCCTCGCCACCGACGTAGTTAATCAACATGTCTTTGTTGGCCATTGGGGATCCTTCAACCCATGACCGGAGAGGCTCCGCGGCTGCGCGCCTTCGAGGCGTTTGCGCCGAGGCGAGCGCGGGGGGCGAATCCGGGGGCCGGCGCGTGGGCTCGATCCGTTCCTAACGGAGAGCGTGGGCGTCGGCGTGTTCTAGACGAGGTTTTAATCGGCGGAACGCCCGTCGAAGACCTCGGGGAGTACTTTTTTCGTTTCGTCGCGCAGGTAGTTGAGGACCTGGCGATCTGAATCGTAGCTGGCGGCTCGTCGAGCCACCCGCTCGCAGTGTTGGATATCGACGGACCGGATCAATTTCTTGATCTCGGGGATGGCTTGCGGGGTCATGGACAGGCTCCGCAGGCCCATACCGATGAGCAGCATAGCGTATTCCGGCTCTCCGGCCATCTCGCCACAGCATGAAACATCGATCTTTTTTCGTTTTCCGGCCCTGATGACGTCCTTGATGAGGCTGAGGACGGCGGGGTGGGCGGAGGAATAGAGGTTGGCGACCTTCTCGTTGCCGCGGTCGACGGCGAGGGTGTACTGGACCAGGTCGTTGGTGCCGACGGAGAAGAAGTCGACCTCCTGGGCGAAGGACTTGCTCATGAGTGCGGCGGCGGGGACCTCGATCATCATGCCGACCTCGATGTCCCGGTTGAAGGGGGTGTTGTCCTCGTCGAGGTCTTCCATGACGTCGTTGAGGATCATGCGGGTCTGGCGGAGTTCCATCATGTTGGTGACGAGGGGGAACATGACCTTGATCGGTCCGTGCACCGAGGCGCGGAGGATGGCGCGGAGGTGGGTCTTGAACATGACCAGGTCCTGGAGGCAGAGGCGGATGGAGCGGCAGCCGAGGAATGGGTTGGGCTCGGGTTCGGTGAGCATGGCCTGGGTGTACTTGTCTGCGCCCAGGTCGAGTGTGCGGATGGTCATGGGGCGGCCTCCGAGCAGCTCGGCGGCTTGCTTGAAGGCGTTGTACTGTTCGGCTTCGTTGGGTGCGTGCTCGGAGGCGAGGAAGAGGTACTCGGTGCGGTAGAGGCCGACGCCTGTTGCGCCGCGGTTGATGGCGTGGGGGATTTCGTCGGGGAACTCGATGTTGGCGGTGAGGATGATCTCGGTGCCGTCGGTGGTGACGGCGGGCAGGTCGGTGAGCTGGTCGTAGGTGGATTCGAGTGTGCGGTAGTCCTCGAGGGTCTGGTAGTACTCTTCGAGTGTGCGTGCGTCGGGATCGATGATGAGCAGGCCGCGGTTGCCGTCGACGATGACGGTGTCGCCGGTGGCGGTGGAGCCGGCGGCGTTTTCGAGGCCGACGACGGCGGGGATGCCGAGTGATCGCGCGACGATGGCGGTGTGGCTGGTGCGACCGCCGAGGTCGGTGGTCAGTGCGCGGAGGAGTGAGCGGTCGAGTGAAGCGGTCTGTGAGGGCGTCAGGTCGTGTGCGACGACGATGGCTTCGCGGTCGAGGTGGCGGTGGCCGGACTCGATGATGTCGCCCATGAGGTGACGGAGGACGCGTTTTTCGAG
>JANQJT010000044.1 GCA_028281485.1 Phycisphaeraceae bacterium | reverse complement strand
GGCTGTTCCTCATCACAGCCTATCACTGTGTGATTTCGGTCACCAGGGGCTGATGCACGACGAGGCGACGGGGCTGATCTACAACCGCGCCCGCATGCGCGATCCAAAACTGGGGCGGTTTATGCAGAGAGATCCGCTGGGGTATGTGGATGGGCAAAACCTATACGCTACATATCACGTGTTGCATAGCGGTTTGGATCCAAGTGGTCGTCAAGTAGGAAGCGAGACTGTTAATTTGGGGCACAAGGCTTATGTGGCATATCTTGAATGGTATCCACAGGGTAATTGGGGGGAGATTAAAATTGGCAAAGCAGATAAACACGGCAGAATCTATAAGGAACTGGTACGTTATCGATACGATGCCAAGACTCGGCAAGTGACAGAGATTGCACGGCACGGCGGAAAACCGCTGCCAGGTATAGCAAGAAATGCGATGAAGAAAATTGCGCCTAAGATTGTACAAGCGACAGAGAGAGTTGTGGCTAGGGTTGGAGGAACACCAACGTTAACTAGGCTTGCTCCGCGCCCAGGCGGAGGAGGTGGAAGAAGTCGAGCGGTCGGTGGCGGAGCTTTGAGTATGTTCTTAATCTTGGACCTATTTGCATCACCCACGAATGCAGCAACATTTGAATCGCCAGATTATATTATTAGGTTGACGCCAGAAGAACTCGATATAGACGCAATCTTAGAAATTATGGACGAAAAATATATTATAGCAGAAGACTCAAGCAATCAGACAGAAGGATTTATTGAAACGCCCCCTAGTCCCGGATCAGTAGTCGTGGCATCAATTAATTCTTGTCCAAAGGAATTTGTTGAATACGAGATAAAGGAAGCAGATAATTGTTGGTGCCTATGGCGACGCCGCAGTAATGCTGGAGTATCATGGGAAAGGGCGAAACAGCAGTGTGCAGCCACCGCGACTTCAGGAGATGCTGACCGTCTTCAGGTTGGAGAAACAATTTGCGTCCCCGAGTAAGGAATTATGATTATGGCAGTCTGGCAATACACGATTGTTGTAGAACCGATTCATTCGTTAGATGACTTATCGCTGCGAAATGGTCAATATGAACTTACAGCGAATGATAAGCAAAGATACCTGCATACTGATTGTCAGAGCGAGCAGAGTATCGATGCTGCCTGCGAAGGAAGTAGGAATTCTGGTTCAGCTTTTGATGCGAGTTTTACGGATGGATGGGATCGAACGCATGCTCATCTTTTTTTTGAAAACGATAATCAGGCCGATTCAATCGTACGAGATCTCTGGAAAGAATTCATTCAATCTAATGAACTCGTTATCTCATCGGAAATCGGGTTAGATGCCGTTAAAGCATGGATGGAGCACCTGCGGAAGAATCTATCATGTCAAGACATGTGTCTGAATGAGTATGCATTGGAGTTGCTTTGCTTGTCTTTACAGATTGGGTGTGAATTTGCGTTGGCCATCAGTGGACAAGTGAAAGTTAGCTGCAACTGTATCGGTCCTACCCGCGATGATCGAGAATTCATTTAGGTTTAATCTTAGTGAAATGTAGTTGCTACTATTGACCGTAGGGCACGTGTGGTTGATGTTGCTGAGATTCTCCTACGCATATCTGTTGTGAAGACTTTGACTATATGGCCTCAGGTCCAATGACCTGCCCCCCAAGAACTAGTCCGTTGATTATGAGAGAATCTCGTGGTCACGGACGCACTTGGGAAAGGCAGGCCACAGATGGCACGGACACGTCATTCATCGGAACAGATCATCGCGAAGCTGCGTAAGGCGGAGGTTTTGCTGGGTCAGGGGCAGAAGGTGCCGGGATGTGTTGTTATTCGACCTTGATGCGTGTGGTTGTTTCGGTCAGTCCTTGGGCGGTGGCGGTGATTTGGATGGCGCCGGTTTCGTCCTGGTTTGAGCGGATGATGACGACGGCCTTGCCATAGAAGAGGGAGCGCTGGGAGGCGACGAAGGGTTCGAGGGAGCGGGGAGCGCCGTTGCCGACAGCGGCGATGGAGCCGGGGCCCTGCAGGTGGAACTTGACGAGGTTGTCGGCGAAGGGGCAGAGGTTTCCGTCTTTATCGATTGCTTCGACGAGTATGAAGGAGAGGTCCTGGCCGTCGGCGTGGATGGTGGCGCGGTCGGGTGTGAGGCGGAGTGTGGCGGGGGGGCCGGCGGTTGTGACGGAGGCTTGGCCGATGGGTTTGCCGTCTTGGTAGGCAACGGCCTTGAGCGTGCCTGGCTGGTAGGGGACGTGCAGCCAGCACAGTCGGTAGTGTTTCATGGGGGAGTAGTAGCTGTCGAGGCCTTCGACGTTTTTGTCTTCGCCCTTGTGTCGTGTGCCGAGGGATCGGCCGTTGAGGAAGAGCTCGGCGGAGTCTCCGTTGGTGAAGACCATGACGGGGACGGGGGCGCCCTTGCGGCCGGACCAGTTCCAATGCGGCATGATGTGGACGGTGGTTTGTTCGGAGCGCCAGTGGCTGCGGTAGAGATAGAAGCGGTCCTTGGGGATGCCGGCGAGGTCGACGATGCCGAAGTAGCTGCTGCGTGAGGCGTCGGATTGGGTGAGGTTGTTCTTACGGACCCATTGATCGTTGTAGGGGGTGGGTTCGCCGATGTAGTCGAAGCCGGTCCAGACGAACTCTCCGGCGCAGTAGCGATCCTGCTCCATGCGGAGCAGATCGACATCGGCCATGTCGGACCAGGTGGCGCCGTTCATGTCGTAGGCGTTGAGCTGGCGTGAATCGGTGACGTAGTCGGTTTTGTGAGCGGGCAGGGGGAGGTGGAAGAAGCCGCGTTCGGAGAGTGCGGAGGCGGACTCGCTGTAAATGGTGGGTTTGTCGGGGTAGCGGGCCTTGGCGAGCGCGTACTTGCGATTGTAGTTCCAGCTCATGATGTCGACGTTTTCGAGGACGTGGTTGTTTTTGTTGGTGACGGCGCCGGTGCCGTGGTTTCCCATGGTGACGGGTCGGGTGGGATCGAGGGCGCGGACGTGCTCGACGAGCATGTCGACCTTGGGCTTCCATTTGTTGTTCTTGTTGGTCAGGACGTAGCCGATCTCGTTGCCGATGGACCAGACGACAATGGAGGGGTGGTTGCGGTCGCGACGGATGAAGTTGGTGAGCTGGCGTTTGAAGTATTCGTCGAAGTGCTTGTCGCCGCCGTGGTAGGTGGCGGTGTGGTCCCATTTGTCGAAGGCCTCATCGAAGACGACGAGTCCCATCTCGTCGCAGAGGTCGAGCAGTTCGGCGGCGGGGGGGTTGTGACTGGTGCGGATGGCGTTGACGCCCATGTCCTTCATGATTTCGAGTTGGCGCTGCATGGCGCGGCGGTTGAAGGCGGCGCCGAGGGGGCCGAGGTCGTGGTGGAGATTGACGCCTTGGAGTTGGAGGCGTCGGCCGTTGAGGTGGAAGCCGTCGTCGGCGGTCCACTTGAAGGTGCGGATGCCGAAGCGGGTTTCGACGCGGTCGAGGATCGTGTCGTTGTGTCGGATCTCGGTGACGAGTGTGTAGAGGTGAGGGTGGTCGACGTCCCACCGCTGGGGATTGGAGAGCGTGAGGGTGTTTGAGAGGGTGGTTCGCGTGGAGGGTTTTGCGTTGGTGATGCGGCTGCGTCGGGCGACGGGATTGCCGGCGGGGTCGAGGACGGTGGTAATGACCTGGACGGTGCGCGAGTTGGGGAGCGTGTTGTCGACTTCGACCTGCGCGCGGACGACGGCGTGGGTGTCGGTGACGGTGGGGGTGGTGACGTAGATGCCCCAGTGGGGGATGTGGATGGAGTTGGTCGTGACGAGTTGGACGTCACGGAAGATGCCGGCGCCGGGGTACCAGCGTGAGCCGTGGTTGCGTGTGTCGCAGTGGACGGCGACGACGTTGGGCTTGTCGAAGTGCAGGTGGGGGGTGATGTCGACCTGGAAGGCCATGTAGCCGTAGTCCCATTGGCCGGCGAGTTGACCGTTGACGTAGACCCTGGGTTCGGCCATGACGCCGTCGAAGTTGAGGAAGACGCGTTTGTCGGCGTCGGCGGGGCTGAGGGTGAAGGTCTTGCGGTACCAGCCCTCGCCTTTCCAGGGGAGTTTGCCGGTGTTGCCGGGGGCGTTGGGGTCGAAGGGACCGGCGATGGCCCAGTCGTGCGGGACGCGGAGTGATTGCCACTGGGTGTCGTCGAACGAGGTTTGGTGGGCGTTGGGTTGCTCGCCGAGGGCGAAGCGCCAGTCTGGGTTGAAGTCGAGGGTCTGTCGCGGGGGCGCGGCTGCGGTGCAACTGGTGCAGATGAAGAGGGTGAGTGTGATGATTGGAATGAGGAGATTGCGTGTCATTGCTTGGCCTTACTTGAGGGTTCCGTTTGAATTGCGAGGGTCGGACATCTGTTGGCGCCACGCGTTGTATTGCGTGGTGAGTTGATCAACGATTTCGGGGTGTTGGTCGGCGAGGTTGGTGGTTTCGCCGATGTCGTTGCGGAGGTTGAAGAGGGCGGTGCCGTCGGGGTAGGTGGCGGGGTTGGGGTCACGGTGAGCGATGCCGTCGACGAGTTTGTAGTTGGCGTGTGACCAGCCGGCGTCGATGGCGAGTTTCCAGTCTCCGGAACGTATGACGCGTGTGCCGCGTCCGTTGGTCCAACATATGAAGTCGTGGCCGGATTCATTGGGATTGTTGATGGCGGACAGGAGGGATCGGCCGTCGAGGTTGGCGGGGGGCGTGGCGCCGATGAGTTCGAGGACGGTGGGGGCGATGTCCATGGTGGAGGCGATGGCGTGGCGGGTGGTGTTGGGTGCGTGGTGGTTGGGAGTGACGACGATCATGGGGATCCGGATGCCGCCTTCGCCGAACATGTATTTCCATCCACGCAGGGGGGTGTTGTTGGAATAGGTGTTGATGGTGCCGCCGTTGTCTGAGACGAAGACGATGATGGTGTTGTCGAGTTGTTGGGCGTCTTCGAGGGTTTTGACGATGCGGGTGATGCCGTCGTCCATGGCGAGCAGGTGTGAGAGGTAGCGTTTGCGGCCGAGCGGGTCGATGGCTTCGAGGTGTCCCCATGTTCTGTGCCACTTGTGCCAGGAGGATTGGCGCGGGTCCCAGTAGGGGAACTTCCATTCGGCGGCGTCGCGATCCCATGGTGTGGGTTCGATGCCGACGCGCTGGGCGTAGGTGGGGTGGGTGACGTAGGTGGGCATGTGGACGGCGTTGTATTCGAGCTGGATGTAGAAGGGCTTTGAGTCGGCGTGGCGCTGGATGAACTCGACGGCCTGGTCGGTGAAGATTTCGGTGGTGAAGCCGTTTTCGTAGGAGGCGGGTATGCCCTTATCGCGTTCGAGTGGGCCGACGTTGAGGATGCCCAGTTTGACGCCTGCGGCGCGTTGTTTGTAGGCGTCGCGGTCTTTATGGCTGAGCCGGATGTAGTCCCAGGTGTGGTGCTGGAAGCCGAGGGATTCGTCGAAGCCGTGGTCGATGGGGTTGTGGACGGGGCCGCCGTTGAGGTGGGTCTTGCCGATTTTCTTGCTGACGTAGCCGAGGGGTTTGAGCAGTTGGGGGAGGGTGGCTTCGGAGCGAGGCAGTCCGCCTTCGCCGTACCAGTAGTTGCCCCAGCGTTGCTGGTATCGGCCGGTGATGAGGCCGGCGCGTGCGGGGGAGCAGATGGGGGCGGTGGCGTAGGCGTTGTCGAAGTAGGTGCCCATCGAGGCGAGGCGATCGAGGCCGGGCGTGCCGAAGTGTTTGATATCGTCAGGGGCTTGGGGGAGGAAGGCGAGGTCGGCGTAGCCGAGGTCGTCGGCAACGATGACGATGACGTTGGGTTTTGTGTTGTCTGCCGCGCAGGCCGGAGCGGAATAAAGTGTGATGAATGCGGCGACGCAGAGGGTGAGGGATGTCAGTCGTTTGGTGTGCATGTTGTTTACTCGGGTTGCCAGGGGGTTTGTCCGTTTTTGGGTCGGAGGAACTTGGCGTCGACCTGCTTGTACCAGTTGTGGAGTCGGGTACGCATCTGCTTGACGCGGTCGGGGTGTTGGGCGGCGAGGTCGTT